>QKGI01000074.1 GCA_003250475.1 Bacteroidota bacterium
CTATTCGTACCTGAGTCTCAGGTCAAGAACATTATCGTAAATATAATAACAGGGCTCGTCGCACGAACTCTCATCATACCTTACCTTGGGGCATGCGGCAGCGGTGGTTATATATCTCTTGCCATCATATGAAAACTCAAGTGTCGCGGAGTAATTCTTGTAAAGAATTGCATCATAGCTGATAAAGGAGGTAGGGTCCTGTACATAATACCTGTCAATTATAATACCTTCATCAATTGCTCCTTCGTAAATTGTTACTACAGGATTTAGAGGCACACGGTCAGGGTTTCTGAAACGTATCTCAATGGTCACGTTACCTTCCACGTTGGTGTAACACCTCCTGCAGTCAGTAAGATAACCATCTTCACAGGAGAAGAGGAGGAGCATCAAAAGGGACACTGCAAGGCTAATTCTGCTCATAGTTATACAATCTTATCCTTCTTATCCTTTTTCCTGACAGACTTCTCGGGTTACCTGACAGGACATAGGCAGCGTTAACAGTAAACCATACCGGGGCTACCTTGTAAAATGGCGTATTCAGGTATGTCAAACCCGGGGCGATTGAAAAGTTCCTCCTGCACCATCTTATTTCTGCAGCCGGTAACAGGCACAGCTTATCCTCAGGCCTGGTGTTTGTACCTTCATAAAGGGAATGAAAACGGTAACCGGCGGAGAGCGTGGTGATAAGGCTCAGCCTGTTTTCCCTGAAGGGTTTGTTAATATGGAATTCCCTGAAGATACCGGCAAATACTACCGAGGTGGAAACCCTGTACTGATAGAGAGCTGCATCATCCGTGTCTATGAGCATTCTTTGCATGAGGGGATTGAATGCAGCCCCGGCTGTAACTCCGGAGCGCAAGCGCGGATCGGTAAGGGAGAGAGACAGTGTTGCCATCTGGTAATGCGTTGTGAACATACCGCCGGCTGAGAAGGTGAATTTGTCAAGGGATATTCCTCTTTTGCCTTCCATCCCCCGGTCAGCCAGCACCTGATTTATCTCTCTGTTTCCCGTGAAGTTTGCCAGGCTGGAGGGATTACCTGTCAAACCGCCGTTCTGGTTCCACCGGTTGCCGTTTTTCAGCAGAAATTCTACGGCATCTTTGTTTCCCCCAAGTACTGCCGAGCCCAGTGCATCCATTCCTTCGGCATTTGTTGAATAGAGGTTAGCCCCTGAATCAAGCAGGAGTCTCATCATCAGGGTGTCACCGTTCTGTGCCGCTGACATCAGCGGTGTAAAACCTCTCTTATCCGGAGCATTTGGATCAGCTCCGTTCTGCAGTAACAGATCTGCAATATCATAATAACCGAAGCTGACCCCGGTCATGAGCGGGGTGTTACCCTCCTGATCGTGAAGCTCTATGGGTGCTTCATAATAGAGCAGCATATCTGTTATGTAAAACAATCCCAGCGCTGATGAATGATGCAGGGCGGATGACCTGTATCTGTCTGTCCCGGCAACCGATGCGCCATATCTGATCAGCGTTTCCGAAATCTCAAGATTACCGGATCTTACAGCTGTTATCAGGGGTGTATTCCCATACTTATCCTGACTGTCGGGGTCTGCACCGAGAAGTAGCAGTATCTCCACCGCCGGCTCCTTGCCTTCAGCTACTGCATAGTGAAGGGGCGTGGCTGTCCTCCCGGCGAAGTTATTTACGTCGGCACCCCTGAGATAAAGCTTTATTATTTCGTTGCATGCTCCCCTTGATGACGCAATCTGAAGATTAATATCATCAGCATCATATCCATCTATCAGGTAATCCGAGGTATCCACGAAAAGTGCCTGGTCATTATATTGTTCAAGGACTACTTTTATCCTCCGTACAATGGAATCGACCGCAAGGGAGTCAACCTGTGCATTCAACATAAGTCCGCATAGAAGCAGCAGGCATAAAATCATTAATCTCTTTAGGGACGGGACCATAAATACAAAATTAAACTCTGTTTTCTACCATAATCATATTTGTTCATATTTTTTTTTGTTGGTTGAGAAAATGTAATTTGGTATTGGGACAGAGCGATATAATATTCTATTTTTACGGCGTTTTACAGAAGACAGAATTTTATGCGGTTATCCACCCAATCCATACGGGTTCTTATTTTAGTTTTTCTTGTTATGATCCTGTTCGTGCCGAGGGTTGGAACAGAACGTGTCGTTATGGTCGACGGCAATTATGTTCCGGCACATCTTCGTATTGACAACTCCCTTGCTGACGATGAGAAGTTCGAGACAGCAGAAAAGGGCATTGAATGGTTCATGAAAAACTGGGATATAAAGGGGGCTTCCGTTGCAGTGGCAAAAGAAGGAAGACTATTGTATGCACGTGGATTCGGCTATGCCTCGCTTTCAGATTCTCTTCCTGTTGAACCGTATCACCGTTTCCGTATAGCCAGTGTTTCGAAGCTGATAACGGCTGTCGCCATAATGAAACTTCAGGAAGAGGGGAGGCTGTCTGTCTATGATCATGTCTTTGGTCCTGATGGAATCCTGGATGACACTTTGTTTGCCCATCCTAAAGACCGCCGGGTATTTGACATAACTGTGGCCCATCTTCTTTCACACGAGGGTGGGTGGTCACAGCGATACGGAGACCAGATGTTCATGCCGGAGGTGGTGGCACGCACCCTTGATGTGCCCATGCCCGTAGATATAACGACAATTGTCAGGTTTGCCCTTGGTAAGAATCTTCATTTCAAGCCGGGGACAGGTCAGTCATACAGTAACCTCGGTTACAGCATCCTGGGACTCGTCATTGAGAGGGTGAGCGGCATGGATTACGAGACTTACTGCAAAAAGGAGATTCTGGAACCGCTAGGTATCTATGATATTGCTATGGGTCATAATCTTCCCGCTGATGCCCTCCCTCTTGAAGTATCATACTATGAAGTTGATAATGCCCCCCTGAAGCCTTCTGTCTATGGTACTGGAGAGATGGTGCCGGCAAGCAGGGGCGGTAACGATATTGAGACACTGGGTGCTGCAGGCGGGTGGGTTGCTACAGCCCCTGACCTGATGCGGCTCCTCCTGGCCGTGGACGGGTTTGACAATCACGAAGATATTCTGTCACCTGAGAGCATAGAGTTCATGACAGATGTTTATAATGGATTTGCACCTGTCGGCTGGAGAGCAACAAGAACAAACGGGTCATGGTGGCGTACGGGTTCTTTTTCAGGGACAACGGCTATGATGAAACGAATGCCTGACGGAACATCGTGGGTGGTGCTAATGAATTCCAGCGGATGGAACGGTCCTGAGCTTACTTCAGATATAGACCGTATGATGACCAGGTTTCTGCTCAGGGTCAAAGAGTGGCCCGAAGAGGATCTCTTCGCTTATTCACTGCCGGTACCGCTGAGGTTCTGAGGTAAAAAGCAGGAAACAGATATTGGGTGCTAACGGCAAAGAGTCACAGGGATGTGCTTTACAGTCAATGTAAATATTGTCAGGGAAGAGCTTGAGGAGCGTTACGGATCAGAGCTCATCGATCACGACAAATACCGGCCGAGCTATTATTACCATGCCTACAGCCTGCCCTACATGCCAGTAGTCTGTTCCGGTGAGAAGAACAGGCTGAACCTTTTCAGGTGGGGATTGATACCTTCATGGACTGCAGACGAGAGAGAGGCCCGCGAGATTATGATGAAGACCTTCAATGCACGCTCCGAAACCATCAATACTAAACCTGCCTTCAGGGATGCCTATGCAAACCACCGGTGTCTTGTGCCGGTAAGAGGCTTTTTTGAGTGGCAACATAAGGGTGGCAGAAAGATACCATGGTATATAACCCTGAAAGGGGAGGAGATTTTTTCACTGGCAGGGATATGGGACTCATGGACGATGCAGGGAGGGGTCACACTGAACACCTTCTCAGTGGTGACTACAAGAGCTAATGAACTCATGCAGGAGATTCACAACACACAGAAACGCATGCCTGTAATATTGCCTGCATCAGCCGAGAGGTTATGGCTGAAGGAGGGCCTGGCCGAAGAGGCGCTGGCGTCACTTATGGAGCCTGTAGCTGCTGAGATGCTTGATGCCCACACTGTCAGCCCCCTGATAACCAATGCACGTGCTGACCGTAACCGGCCGGAGCTAATCATACCCTACACTTATCCTGTCCAGGGTACCCTGTTTTAGTATAATCAGTTCTGTGAGACAAAGACAAAGGTCAGAAATCCACCCTGCCTCTCCGGGGCGCTGATATCGGAATTGAACCTGGTCTTGAAGGCATATTCGATAGCCGTCTCAGTGAGGCATCTGTCTTTTGTGGTAGATAACCCTGAGGCTGACTCTGCCTTTAAGACATTACCGCTACGGTCTACCACTATCGCAAGGGTGATCTGTCCGGCTCCCTCACACTTATATATCGGTATCGGAAGGTAAACATGATGCCTGCCGGCAAGATCATAATAGATCCTTGTCGGTCCCCTGAAGGTGCCTTCCTCATCAGGCTTCTCTTTCTTCTCGGTTACCTGGGGTTCTATGACCTTGTCAGGTATGGCTATTTCATCACTGCCTGCCTCGTCCGCCATCTTCTGCTCATCTATGAAGTTGTTCTCATCGAGAAGACCGCTCTTGATCATCTCCTCCTTGACCATGTCTTCATAGGCTTTCGGATCTATGTCAACCGGTTTGTCGGCAATATTTTTTATGATGTTGACAAGTTCTTCCGCCGTCGCACCCTGGAACTGGTCACTCTTTGCCAGCTCCAGTGCCTTTTCCATGGCGGGGTCAGGGAGCTCCTTGTCGAAGGTGAGGATGATCTCGGCAGCAATCTCACGCTTCATGGCTGATATTTTCACGGACATAAATATCACCGCCACAGTCAGGTGAATAATGATTGTAGCCATTATTGCCGTAAAAACTATCTCGAACCTGTTCATCAGGGAGCGAAATTATAAATAATTGTCAGTATGATACCTTTTATACGTCAGAATCGTGCTGTCAGTTTCAGGTTCAGACTCCGTTTTGTCAGGTAGTTGGGTACTGCATATTCGCGCGTCTCTCCTTCACTGTTCCTCACCGTCCGTATCCATGTATAGGAAATAGTATTCCTTATATCTGCCAGGTTGAAAATTTCAAATCCTGCGACAAGCTCCCTGAGAAACGAGTCCTTGTTCATCCTGTCTGGTCCCACGAGTATTTTTGAGAATCCTATGTCGATGCGCCGGTACGGAGGCATTCTGAACCAGATATCCCACTGGTCCCTGCCAGGGGGTGATGCCGGGATACCGGTGCCGAAGGTTATATTGATGTGAGCCCTGAAGTCAGGGTGCCCCGGAAGATAATCCTGGAAGAAGATGCTGAAATTGACTCTCTGGTCGAAGGGGGCAGGGTACCAGCCGGAGCTGTATGAAGGTATATTCATCTCCGATTTCATCAGCGAGAGGCTGAACCATGACTCGGCTCCCTGAACGAATTCGCCATTGATCCTCATATCCACCCCTGCCGAGTATCCTTCGGCAATATTCCCTCCGTAATACACCAGCCTCACATTATCTATGCTGTAGGGTACAAGCCTGTTAAAAAGTTTCCCGTACGCTTCCACGGTAAACCGGAACGGTCGGTCCCAGGCAATAAAATCATATCGTGCACCGGCGGTTAGATGGTATGAACGCTGTGCTCTCAGCAGGGGCTGCCCGCTCTCATTCTCAATCATTATCTCACGGCCTCCGGGAGGCTGGTGATATGATCCTGCGGCCATGTAAGCAGAGAGGCGGTCAGACAGGTTCACCCTGAGAGACAGGCGTGGCGAAACCAGCATCTCAGAGTAATAGGTGTCATATGAGGCGCGTACCCCTGCATTCAGTTCCCACTGCCTTCCTGCCATGAAGAAGCTGTTCCTGCTTATCAGGTAAGCTTCGGATGTGAAGCTGGCCAGGCTGGTACTGTTATCCGACCAGGATGTCAGCGTAAGGCCCTCACCATCAGCTCCAAGCGTATACCCTGCCGAGTCAACCCGGAGCCACTCGTTCCGGAAAGAGTCAAAACCACGGTATTTCGCTGCAATACCCCAATCCAGGTTGTTCCTGCCCCGGGTAAAGGATCCTTTATATGTGAGTCCGGCCACACCTGCCCTCAGCCTGTTGCGTGCATGCGACAGCCAGCTTCCGGCACCTGCATTAAGGAGAGTGTCCGGGTTGTTCTCGGTGCCTTCCGTCTTATCAAGAGCTGACAGGCTATATGCACCGCGTATATCATAGCTCTCACTCTCATCGGCAAGGTATGCCGAGAGGATGAGTTTTGACGAGAGCATGTCACTGTGTCTGAGCCCCAGTGTCAATGCCAGGCCTCCGTTGATGTACCTGTCGCGCTCTCCTCCGTCAAAGAAAGCATATAACCGGTAGGCGTTTTCAATGGTGCCGAAAGTGGTTGTCTGGCTCCTGGGGATGAATATATAATTATTGGACGAGCCCCACAGAGAAAGTGTCACTCTTGTCCGTCTGTCAGGTGTATACCCGGCAATAGCCTGTATATCAGCAAACCGGGGCCTGTAATCACCCTTGCTGTCAAGGCTGCCGAGAAGGATACTGTTGTTCCTGTACCTGGCGCCGGCAAGGAACCAGAACATGTTGTTTCGGCTGCGGGCGCCGGCATGGGCCGATGATGTAAGCAGGCTGAGTGACACTGATCCCTCTCTTTCTTCCGGTTCCCGGTATGTAATATCCAGCACCGACGACATACGGTCTCCGTAAGAGGCACTGAATCCTCCCGGGGAAAAGTGTACCGAAGCAGCCAGGTCAGGGTTGATGCGGCTCAGACCCTCCTGTTGCCCTGACCTTATGAGATAAGGCCTGTAAACCTCGACATCATTTATATAAACCAGGTTTTCATCATAACTGCCTCCCCTTACCGAGTAGCTGTAGCTGAGTTCACTGAAGGTGGCAACACCTGGCAGTGTTGCTATTGCAGATTCAATACCGCCGGAAACAGAAGGGATAACGGCACCCACCACCGACGGAATATTTATTATTGTTGTATTATCAGGTCTGGATGCTCTTATGCTTACCTCACCGATGTTCACGGTTTCACCGGCAAGATGTATATGCAGTTGCCCCGGGAGGTTTGCGGCAACCACGGTGATAGTGTCAGCCAGGTACCCCGTGCATGAGAATATCACCCTGACCTGTTCTGTCATCTCAGGGGCCAACATAAGCCTGAAGGTACCGTCTTTTTCAGTAACAGTTCCTGTTCCATATGCCGGGAGGTAGACAGAAACACCCTGAATCACCGTTCCTGTACTATCGGTAACCAGGCCTTTTAGTATTCTATCCTGCCCTGAGAGAGACGGCAGGAAGGTAACAGTCAGGAGGGCAACAGTGATAAGGAACGCTATTCTTGATGACAACGCCATCAGTCCTTCTTTTTTTTCTTTCGCGTCTTGACTTTCTTTACCTTGGTTGTTGCAGGTTCCTCGTTCTTCAACAGGCCATTCTTGACTCCCTTGATGAATTTCTGCCAGGCAAAGGGGTTCAGGAGGTTATTAACAGGCATCTGGCCTCTTGTATAGAGGTTATCAGACATCTGCTGCATCGTATACCTGTATGCCTGTCCCGGAGTAGGGCGGGTGTCACTCCATATTTGCTGCTCTACCAGGGCAAGATTGTATTCCATATTTGCTATCAGCGGATCAACAGTTTTGTTTTCAACTACAGCCCTCTTGAACTCCGAATAGGTCTTCCAGGGAAGAACAAGCACCTCACCTATGATAATTGTGTCAGTGACCATCATTACGTCAGTGATATAATGGTTTCCTGTAATCGTTGAAGGAATGGTAAGAAGAGTTGACTTGTAACCAATAGCACTGAAAAATATAGTATCACCCGGAACACTGATTATTGAAAAGATGCCCCTGTGGTCACTTGCAGCGCCTCTTTTCAGATGCTTCGAATATATGCTTACATCAGGAACAATATAGCCTGATTCATCAGCTGTAAGTCCGTCTATCTGAATAAAACTTTTCTCCACTGCCTGCGCCGTTAATTTGGCAAGAGCGACAGACAGTATGACACAAATCACTAAAACCCTCTTCAACTACATGTATTTTTGTTGTTGTAAAGTAAGCAATAAAGACATTTGATTCTTGATTTTAACTTAACTTTAATGATCTTTACTGTCATCACACTGTTGAATACAAAAAACTAATAAAATATGCAAAAACTGTTATTGCTTGGTGATGAGGCTATTGCGCAGGCTGCTCTTGATGCGGGAATGAGTGGTATGTATGCCTATCCTGGCACCCCCTCTACCGAGATAATGGAGTATGTTCAGTCTTCAAAGCAGGCGGCATCAGGTAATGTTCATCAGGAATGGTCTTCGAATGAAAAGACGGCTACGGAAGCTGCCCTTGGCATGTCCTACGCAGGCAAGAGGGCAATGGTGGCAATGAAACATGTAGGACTGAATGTTGCCGCTGATGCATTTATCAATTCTGCAGTAACGGGGGTAAACGGAGGTCTCGTTGTGGTCTCTGCTGATGATCCTTCAATGCATTCTTCGCAGAATGAGCAGGATTCACGATTCTACGGAAGTTTTGCCATGGTCCCGGTTATGGAACCGAGGAATCAGCAGGAAGCCTATGATATGATATTTGATGCCTTTGATCTCTCGGAGAGATACAGGCTGCCCGTATTGTTCCGCATCACCACAAGGCTCGCCCACTCGCGTGCAGCAGTTGTCTGCAGGCAGAAGAGAGAGCAGAATAGATTAACGCTCCCTTCGAATCCCCGCCAGTTCGTGCTTCTTCCTGCAATTGCCAGGAAGCAGTACAAGGCCCTTACATCGGAATATGAAAAGTTACGTAATGATCCCACGATTGAAGGATACAACAGGCTGACTGCCGGCAAGGGTAGGGGCACAGGAATAATCACCTGTGGTATAGCTTTCAACTATCTTCTTGAGAATGTTGCAGAGAGTATTGACGACTACCATGTGTTGTCGGTAGCTGCTTATCCTGTCAACAGGGATTCCGTTGCACATCTTGTTGAAATGTGTGACAGGGTGCTGGTTCTCGAGGAAGGTTATCCTTTCATAGAGGCACAGCTGCGCGGGCTCCTTGACAGGGATGTAAAAGTGCTGGGACGTCTCGACGGAACAGTACCGCGCGACGGGGAACTTAATCCCTCGATAGTTGCCTCTGCCCTGGGTCTCAGTCTTTCAGAAGGGAGGGAAGTGCCTGCGCTGGTGCGCCAGAGACCACCCTCTTTCTGTAAGGGTTGCGGGCATGCTGATGTTTACTCGGCTCTTGCCGGGGTGATGGGAGAGTTCAGCCCGGGAAGAGTGTTTTCAGATATAGGTTGTTATACTCTCGGTGCCCTGCCACCATACAATATGGTTAACTCCTGCGTTGACATGGGCGCTTCGGTAACAATGGCGGTTGGTGCTGCAGATGCCGGCCTCTTTCCTGCTGTTGCAGTGATAGGGGATTCCACCTTCACCCACTCAGGCATGACCGGACTGCTCGATGCGGTAATAAAAAACTCTCCTGTAACGGTGATTATCTCCGATAACTCGACTACCGGGATGACAGGCGGACAGAAATCACAGGCAACAGACAGGCTTGAAAATATCTGTCTCGGACTGGGTGTTGCCCGTGAACACCTTCGCGTTATTGTGCCCCTGAAGAAGAATCATGAGGAGAACAAAGCGATAATACGCGACGAGCTTATTTATCAAGGACTGTCAGTTATCCTGGCCCGGAGAGAGTGTATCCAGACAGCCGCCCGAAATAAAAAGGCTGAAACGGCAAAAAAAAATAATACCGGCGAATAAGATGAAATGTGACATAATACTGGCAGGCGTAGGGGGTCAGGGGATCCTCACCATTGCAGCCACCATTGGTCTTGCAGCTGTTGAGAGGAATCTCTCTTTGAAACAGTCGGAGGTACACGGGATGAGCCAGAGAGGTGGTGATGTGCAGTCGCACCTGAGACTATCCGACAGCGAGATACATTCTGATCTCATCCCGCAGGGCAAGGCTGACCTTATTATCAGTGTTGAACCGATGGAGGCATTGCGTTACCTTCCATGGCTGGGCCCTGATGGCTGGATAGTTACAAGCAAAGTACCGTATATCAATATTCCGGATTATCCGGAAACAGATGATATAATGACCGAACTGGAGAAAACTGCAAATTCTGTTGTGCTTGACGCTGACATGATCGCCAGGGACCTGGGGTCGTCAAAATCAGGCAACATGGTTATCCTGGGTGCCGCTTCAAAATTCATTTCGATCCCGTTTGAGGTGCTTGAGAATGCGGTAAGGAAGCTCTTCGAAAGAAAGGGGGAAGAGGTAGTCATGCTTAACCTGAGAGCTCTGCGTGCAGGAAGAGAGGCAGCAGCCGGGCGATAAAAGACGAAACAAGTCCCGGCACAAGGCCGGGACCTGACAGCGAGACTACGGTGCCACACTCAGCCCTTACCGCCTGTCCTACGATGATTTGCCTTTCGTTTTACCGTTACGCAGGGCGGATTCACCGGCAACAGTGAGACCGTCAGAACACTCCTCGCCATGAGCATCAGGCTCAGGATCATCGCCGTCACTGAACTCCCGTGTCTTTCCTCCCGAGCCAAGTAAAACCATGTCTGATGCCACTATATCCGTAACATTTCTCTGCATCCCGTTCTTGTCAGTATAGGAGTGGTAGTTAATCCTTCCTTCAATGCAGACCTCCCTGCCTTTCCTGAGAAACTTCGAAGTCAGCTCAGCCAGTCCGTTCCAGGCAACGATACTGTGCCATGTGGTTTCGTCAGTTTTTGTGCCGTCGGCACTCTTGTAACTTTCCCTGGTTGCCAGGCTGAAATGCGCAACCTTCTTACCGCTTTCCAGCGTCCTTATTTCCGGATCCTGTCCGAGACGACCGATCAGTTGTACTTTGTTTCTTAATGTGTTCATGGTCTTTCAGTTTAAATTGATATTAGGTTTATGCCTCAAAGGTGCACCCTCCCCGGCAACTGATCCGGTTGATAAGCAATTCTATTCATTTGGCAGTCGTTTATATCCGTTTGAAAACGTTTTTAATCATCATTATCAGTTTGATATAGGATCTCAGTAAAAGGGGCTGTTTTAAAATTTCTTACCTTTATAGAAATTATACGCTGTGGAAAGAGTATGTCTTGACTGCGGAGCGAAGCTCCTTGGCCGGTCTGATAAGAAATTCTGTTCCGACCAGTGCCGCAATAACTATAACAACCGTATCAACCGCGATCAGAACAATTATGTAAGGAATGTCCATGCCCTGTTAAGACGTAACAGGAAGATCCTATCAGACCTTTTCGAGGCAGGGTTTCACAGGATACACCGTGATGCGTTGCTTGCCCAGGGCTATAACTTCACTTTCTGTACCCATATAGTAGAGACACGTGATGGAATACTATGGTCCTACTGTTTCGAATATGGATTCAGGGAGGCTGGCAGGGGTTATCTCGAGCTGCAGAAGTGCAGCAGCTATCTTGAGCAGTATCCAGGTGAGGAGATATGAGGTCAGGAAACAGCGTGTGGTGCAACATGCCGGAAGACCTGAACAGACAGCCGGTCATGCTGTTTCACAACCTCACCACCCTCAGCCTGGCTGCGGAAATCCTTTCCCGTTATTCCAGGACAGGACATTTGGACGGGATAAATGTTTATTTTTGAGCCTTAAATCAGAACTGAAATGAGAAGGATTATTGTTACTGCTGCCGCCTCCCTGATTATCCTGTCTGTATTTTCCCAGGATAAGCCTGTTTATGAAAACGGATACCTGGTGAAGGTTGGGGATAAAGCACCTGATTTCACCATCACCAAAGCCGGAGGAGAGACTTTACAGCTTTCTGACCTGAAAGGTAAGGTCGTCATGCTCCAGTTCACTGCCAGCTGGTGCAGTGTATGCCGTAAGGAGATGCCGTTTATCGAGGATGAGATTTGGTTGCCGGGCAAAGAAAAGGGGCTGGTTCTCCTGGGTATTGACCGTGATGAACCTGAAGAAACTGTTTTGAAATTCGGAAAAGATATGAAAATAACATACCCCCTGGTTCTCGACCCGGGGGCAGATATTTTTGGGCTTTTTGCTCAGAAAGAGGCCGGCGTTACCCGGAATGTTATCATTGACCGGGACGGGAAGATCATCTTTCTGACCCGCCTGTTTGATCGTGAAGAGTTTGACAGGATGAAGGAGGTCATTTTCGCCGAACTTGACAAAAAGTAAAAAAAAAGCACACATTTGGCCAAATTCTGCAACCTTTGGCAACTTCTTACGTTTATTTCAACGACTACTGTTCTATTAACTAAATTCGATAGAAATGAAAAAGATTATTGTCATTCTTCTTACACTGATTCTGGCCGCACCGATCTATTCACAGGTGAAATTTGGCATTAAGGCCGGGGCCAGCACTGATTTTACATTCACAGACCAGACTCTTCAGGGTACCGATTTCGAGGTGGTACTTCAGAATGCTAAAAGTGCAGAATGGGGATTTCAGGGAGGTATATTCATGCGTGCCACGTTTGCAGGGCTTTATCTTCAGCCGGAACTTCTTCTCGCCACAGCAACAAACTCGGTAACCTATGAGGATGTTGAGGCAGGAGGAGCTGCAGTTGTTTACAATCAGAAGTTTAATAAGCTGAATATCCCTGTATTGCTTGGATTTAAGCTCGGGCCTATCAGGATAAATGCCGGGCCGGCTGCTTCAGTGATGATCACTGATCCCAAGGAAATCATTGATGGTGCCACTTACAAGCGCGCCACCTTCGGTTATCAGGCAGGTCTTGGCCTGGACCTGTTCAAGAAACTTACGCTTGATGTCAGGTATGAAGGCAATCTCAACCAGTTCGGAAACGAGATCACCGTTCTCGGAGAGACATTCACACTTGATGACAGGACTGGTGCGCTGCTGGTACATGTCGGCCTGATATTCTGATGACGATACTATATAAAAGAGCTCTTCCGGTTCCTGCCGGAGGAGTTTTTTTTTATTTTTACGGAAGTATGTGAGTTATTGACCGATGCTTCTGGCGGGAGATATATTCTCGGTTCTTAAAAATGTACTGGTCGTTATCTACCTTATCACGATCTTTTCCATCTGTCTTATGATCGTGTTTGAGAACAGGAACCCGGTAAAGACCCTCTCTTGGCTTTTGGTGATTATGTTTATACCTGTTGCGGGGGTCATCACTTATGTCTTTTTTGGTAGGAATTACCGTAAGCAGAAGATCTACAGCCGTAAAAGCCTTGCTGACAGTGTCAGGCTTACGGATCATGTTGACAGGCAGGTAAGCCTGCTCCACAAGGTGCTGGCAGTTGAGAGTGAGGCAGTCCGGTCGAAGGAGCACCTCATTCACCTCATGCTTAACAATAACAGGTCGCTTCTCACCTTAAACAACAGGATTGACCTCCTCGTCAATGGCAAGGAGGCCTTCCCGGCCATGCTTGATGCAATTGCCTCAGCCGGAAAATTCATCCACCTTGAGATCTACCGCCTGGAACCCGATACCCTTGGAACGGAGTTTCGGGAGTTGATGAAGAGAAAAGCCGGTGAGGGAGTGAAGGTCAGGGTGGTTTATGATGATGTAGGCAGCTGGAATATACACAAAACTTATATCAGGGATATGAGGGAAGCCGGGGTCGAAATTTATCCTTTCATGCCGGTTAGGTTCCCTGCCTTTTCAAGCAAGATCAACTATCGTAACCACAGAAAAATCCTTGTTGTCGACGGAAGGGAGGGATTTGTCGGGGGACTAAACATTGCTGATAAATACATACACGGATTACCCGGACTGGGGCCATGGGTGGATACCCACCTGAGGCTGACAGGAGAGGCAGTGGCGGCACTCGACAGGGTCTTTGTCGATGACTGGAACTTCGTGAGCGGAGAGAAGCTTCAACCCGGGACATACGTTGAAAATACAGTAAAGACAGGAAACAGGTGCCTTGTGCAGGTAGCCTCCAGCGGTCCGGATACAGACTGGGCTACGATCATGCAGGTCTACTTCTCAGCCATTGCCACGGCGAAAACTTCGATCTATCTGACGTCCCCATATTTCAGCCCAGACGAGAGCCTGCTGACCGCTCTTAAGACAGCAGCCCTCAGCGGCGTGGATGTAAGAATGATCTTTCCCAAGTATTCAGACTCAATCATTGCAAACTGGAACACCCGTTCTTATATAAGTGAGCTACTTGAAGCAGGCGTAAGGATATTCCTTTATGAGAATGGGTTTATACATTCAAAATACCTGCTTGTCGATAACGTGTTTTCTTCGGTAGGGTCCCCTAATGTCGATGTTCGAAGTTTTGACCTTGACTTTGAGGTTACTGCCCTGGTATATGATGAAGAATTCGCGTTCCGGCTCGGAGTGCTTTTTAATGAGGATCTGAAGAACTGCAGTGAGGTGACTCTGCAGCAATGGTTGAAGAGAAAGAAAGGAGACAGGTATAAAGAGTCCCTGGCACGTATATTCGGTCCTCTTTATTAAATTCGCACCCGATGAAAAAAATAAAACTTGCCTTACTGCTAATAGTCATCTCAGCATTTCTTGTGTGCTCTGTTATTCTCTGGGCTGTTGCTTTCAGGGCAAATGTCAGTGCAGATGCTCCTGTCAGGATAACGGTATCTACCGGATGCACATTTGAGGGCCTGAGGGATACACTGGAAAGTTCAGGTGTTTTAAAGAATGAACACACCTTCTTAATCACATCAGGTCTGAAGTCATTTAAAGGTAATATCAGGCCCGGATCATATCTTATTAAACCGGGTATGAGTAATAACAAAATTATCAACCTGTTGCGGTCAGGCATGCAAACACCGGTGAATGTTACTTTCAACAACATTCGGACCCTTGATGAGCTTGCCGGTGTTGTCGGCCGTCAGATTGAAGCAGATTCAGCGTCACTGTCAGCTTTCCTTACTGATCAAGAAAACTATGAGGCAGATGGATTTGAACGGCAGACAGTCATCTCTGTCTTCATACCTGACACATATGAGGTTTACTGGTCGCTCGATGCCCGGGGTTTCTATCGTCGCATGCTTAAGGAGTACAGGGCATACTGGAATAAGGAGCGTAAAGAAAAGGCAGAGGAAAAAGGCCTTACACCGGTTGAAGTATCCGTACTGGCCTCCATTGTTGATGAGGAGGTCTCCAGGCAGGATGAGAAGCCACGGATAGCCGGTGTTTATCTCAACAGACTCAGGCAGGGAATTCCCCTTCAGGCCGACCCGACGGTCAAATTCGCCGTCAATGACTTCACTATCAGGAGGGTCCTCAACAAACACCTGGAATTCGATTCCCCTTACAATACATATCTTTACAGCGGGTTGCCTCCAGGTCCGATCAGGTGTCCCTCAAAATCGGGTCTCGAAGCCGTACTTAACGCCGAGAAGCATGAATATCTCTTCTTTGTTGCACGGCCTGATGGTTCTGGCTACCATCATTTTTCACGAACCCTGGCCGAACACAACAGGTATGCAGCAGAATACAGGCGTGAGTTAAACAAGAGGAGAATATACAGGTAATAAAACCGTTGACCGGCTACTCCTGTTCGTAGGAGTTGAGGGTCTCTACTATCATCCTGGCATTGACATTATTGTCGGCAACTTCATGTAACACTGTCTTCCGGCTGCTCTTCATGTCAGCAGTGAATTCCTCTTTCATAAGCCGGTCGGTCAGGCTTAACCATTCATCACGGTTTAAAGCGACATGACACAGGCTCTCAAGATTTGTTCCTGCCACAACTTCGCCGGAGGTGATCACATGCCTGCCTCCACAGAGGGCGTTGATCAGTTTCAGCTTCATGCCGGTGGGCTGAGAAGCATTGAGCAGACACACCTGTGCGTTGGCAATCAGTTCGCCCATCTGTCTCATGGAAGGATCCGGCACTATCTCCACATGGTTGAGAACAGAGGCCATTCTGAATATCTCCGAAGAGGGACGCTTGCCGGCTACAATAGTCCTGAATTTCCAGTACGGAGCAAGCTCTTTAAGTATATAGGAGGCAGCGGCATTGTTTTCGGCAGTTGAGAAGTCACTGTGAAGCAGTACATAATCACCCATACCGCTGGCAGACATGCACTCGTTGCCGGGATGAAAAGGACCCACGAAAAGCACATTGTTATACCTGGACCTGAAATATTCCGTATCGCCCGGAGAGATGGAAAGGAGATAGGTTGCGTTAAGCAATTTGGGCTCATACCGCTCCAGTTTCCTGGCCTCTATATTGTAGAAAAGCTTCCGCAAAGGATTCTTGTCGTTGGATGCAAGATTGCGATAATATATATGTTCAATATTGTGTGTGCGCACCATTTTTATCCGATCAGCAAGTGCAGGATGATCAAGGAAATGGGTGGTATGCAGACCTTCAAAGATTATAGGATTTTTGTCAGCCAGCAGGTTTTTCAGGAGCAGATCGTTTTTTCGTGAAAGGATTATGAAGGGTTCTGTGCTGAAAAAATGAAAGAAGTTAAGTTCACGCCTGTAATAATGCACCCTCAGACACTCCCGCTCCAGTGTTCTCGACCGGCTTCGCCCGTAACAGAAGCAGTGGAGAATTATTCCTATTCCCTGCTGTTTCAGGGCTAAAATCTTGTAAAAAACATCCATGACACCTCCGTAATCAGGCGGGTAAGGAACGTTGAAGCTGATCAGGTGGACTACTTTTTTATCCGGAGATATGCTCATCGTATCGATAACAATGCACAAACATAATTAAAAAAAATACTTTTGTATCTTCATTCTCCGGCAATGGCTACGTTTATTGTTATTATCATATTGTAAACTGAAAATGAAAGCGGTGATAGCCGTCATAAGCGATCTTTCAACTGATATGCGTGTTCGCAAACAGGCATTGTTGATGGCTGAGGAGGGATTCTCCGTGACGGTTATCGGCAGGGAGTCGGGCAGTGACCTGCAGGTGGATTTCCCAGGTATAAAAATTAAAAGGCTGAGGGTGCCCTTCAGAAAAGGGCCGGCTATGTATGTCTATTTTAACCTGTATCTCTTTTTCCATCTTTTGTTTTTGAAACATGAGATCTGTGTATCGTGCGACCTGGATACGCTCATTCCCTGTTATATGGTGTCACGTCTCTCGGGGACCATTCTCGTTTACGATGCTCATGAGTACTTCACGGGCCAGCACGGTCTTGCTGAGAGAAGAAGGAAGCATGCCATCTGGAAAGCGGCGGAGAGATGGATAGTGCCACACATCAGGCACATGATTACCGTCAGTGATTCGATTGCCGGCCTCTATCATAAAGAGTATGGAGTTAACCCTCTTGTCGTACGCAATGCCGCTCCGGATGTTAGCTTTCTGGTGTCACATGACAGGAAGGAGCTGGGGGCAGGGGAGGACGAACTGCTGCTGGTATTTCAGGGTTCCGGGATTAATGAAGGCCGTGGGGCTTCCGAGTTAATAGAAGCCGTGGCAGGACTGGAGCGGGTAAGACTTCTCATAATAGGTTCCGGGGATATCATGGAGGATCTACAGCATAAAGTAAGGGAGCGCGTGTCTGACGGTAATATAAGCTTCCTGCCCAGGATGGCGTGGGAGGAGATGATGCGATACACCATGTGTTGTGATGCAGGAGTGTCTCTCGACAAAGATAACTGTATAAACCAGCGTTACAGCCTTCCCAATAAACTGTTCGATTATATTGCTGCCGGTATCCCCTCCATAGTATCCCCTTTGCCGGAAACTTCTGCAATAATAGAACAGTACGGATGCGGTATCATCACAAAAGATGTATCGCCTGAAGCTATTGCCGGACAGATAATCAGGCTGAGGGATGACAGGACCCTTTATCATGCATTGAGGCAAAAGGCACTGGAGGCACGCATGGAGTTGAACTGGGAAAAGGAGAGGCTAAAAGAACAAGAGTTCTTCAGAGATGTTATTAATTCAAAATCGTAATTATGAACAGTGATTTCGTCAGGAAATATATTCCGGAGATAGCAGGCACCCTTCTTGGTATAATAGGGGGCTTCCTTTACTGGAAATATGTGGGCTGCCAGTCGGGTACCTGCGCCATAAAATCAAACTGGTACCTGATGGTGCCCTGGGGTGGGGTACTTGGTTACCTTGCAGGATCCCTTGTAAGCGATATTCTGAAAAAGAGAAAAAAGAGCGGGGAGCAGTGACAGGGTTGGCCTCTCCTGTGAAGATGTTAAGGGGGAAGTTTGTATATTGCATTCACAATATATCAACAAACCTAATCTGATCAGAATGAGAATCAATCGCAGGAACTTTCTCCGTACAGCAGCTGTTGCAGGAGCAGGAACGGTCACCGCCGTTTCTGCCGCTTCATGTTCTCGTCGTGAGAGATCATCAGAGGTGATGCCGGAAGTAAGAACGGCCGCCCTGGCAAGCCATAGTCAGCAATTCAATATGTCCGGGTATGCGGCAACACCGCTCGGAAAGGTACGGATAGGTTTTATCGGGTTGGGTATGCGCGGCCCCGGTGCCGTTGAACGTATGTCGCACATAGAAGGAGTTGAGATAGCTGCCCTTTGTGATAAGTTTCCTGACAGGGTTGATAAGATGCAGGCCCTGCTTTCAAAGCTGGGACTGCCGCAGGCAAAATCTTTCAGCGGCAGTGAGGAGATATGGAAAGAACTGTGTGACGATCCTGATATTGACCTGGTATATATATGCACACCCTGGGCCTGGCATACTCCAATGGCTGTCTATTCGATGGAAGCAGGGAAGCATGTGGCAGTAGAGGTGCCTGCAGCAAAAACAGTGGATGAATGCTGGCAACTGGTTGAGACATCAGAGAGAACAAGGAAACACTGCATGCAGCTTGAGAACTGCTGCTATGACTTTTTCGAGCTGCTGACACTTAATATGGCAAGACAGGGGCTGTTCGGAGATATCGTGCATGGTGAAGGTGCCTATATCCATGACCTGCGCTGGAGCTTTACCTATGACAAGAATGGTTACGCCGACATGTGGCGCCTGAAGGAGAATGTTCGCAAAGGTAACCTGTACCCGACTCATGGACTGGGACCGGTATGCCAGGTCATGAATGTCAACAGGGGTGACCGGATGGAATATCTTACCTCAATGTCATCAAATGACTTCTCAATGGCATCAGAGCTGGCTCAGCTGGCAAAGGAGGATCCCTTCTATGAACCCTTTGCCGGTAAGGAGTACCGCGGTAACATGAATACCACACTGGTGAGGACTGCCATGGGCAGAAGTATCATGATCCAGCATGATGTCTCGAGCCCAAGGCCTTATTCCAGGATACACCTTGTCAGCGGAACAAAGGGTATTGCACGAAAGTGGCCTGCTCCCGCAAAAATAGCCCTGGGCCATTCCTGGCTTCCGGCAGAGGAGATGACAAAGCTGGAAGAGCAGTATACACCTGAGATCGTGAAAAGAGTGGGAGAGATGGCGAGGTCTATAGGTGGTCATGGAGGGATGGACTTTATAATGGACTGGAGGCTGATAGACTGCCTTCGCAATGGATTACCTACTGATCAGGATGTCTATGACGCTGCGCTGTGGAGCGTTATTTCCCCTCTCAGTGAGTGGTCGGTGGCAAACAGGTCTTCATCCATTGATGTACCTGACTTTACATGTGGTTCATGGACGGCCAATATCCCTGTTGACCCCAACCTGAAGACAGGAGGAAATACCAGGGTGCTTGATCTGAGGGCAGGAGAGAATCAGCTTAATGTTTAAGGAGACTTCAGGTTCATATTGAGTGTCTAATCCCTGGCCAGAAGATCAATAATTGTCCTGCTCATGGCTGAAACGCCGGTGACATAGGCTGGCTCAAAGTCAGGAGCAAACTTACTGCTGTGAAGCGCGGGAAGCATGACCTCCTCTTCAACGCTTCCCCGGTATGCCGTGGGATTAACACCCCCCAGCCAGAACAGCGCTATTTTCACCTTTTCGGGTGTGCGGCCGTACTTGCCGAAATCTTCCGCCACAGTGGCGGGATCGACTCTTATTACGTTATCCTTTCCAAGAATATTGCTCATGGATATCACAGCCTTACCAACCAGCTCCTGATCATTTTCTACAGGAGGGGTGTCTTCATCATCAACCATGATCAACGGCCTCCTGTCCTCTTTAAGTCCTGCTGCTACTGCCTGACCATCAGCAATACGTCGCAGAGCGGTTATGATCTGCCGGCAAACATCATCAGAGAAGAACCTGATGGTGAGCTTCATGTCAACCTCTTCGGGTATGATATTGTGTTTTGTGCCTCCGTGAACAGATCCGACGGTTATGACTGCAGGAGAGACAGGATTTATCTCCCTGCTGACGATGGTCTGGTAATCAAGGATGATTTTTGCTGAGAGCACCACAGGATCTATCGTCTTATGTGGCATCGCACCGTGTCCTCCAACACCGAACACCTTTATGTCAACAGATTTTACGCCGGCGAAGATTGGTCCCGGGCAATAGCCAACGGTCCCTGCCGGCAGGTCAGCACTTACATGATAGCAGAGAGCGTAGTCAGGCAGCGGGAATCTTGTATAGAGTCCATCCTCAATCATTTTACCTGATCCACCGCTGATCTCTTCAGCCGGTTGGGCAACGGCCACTATGGTGCCTTTCCACCTGCTCTTCAATGCCACAAGGGCGGAGAGTGTGCCATGCCACACCGTCATATGAAGGTCGTGACCGCATGCGTGCATCACTGGAGTCTCACCACCCTGCATGTCAGCAGCAACTGCCTCACTGGCCCATGGCAGGTCCGTAGCCTCCTTCACAGGCAGTGCATCCATATCGGTCCTTAACATGACAACAGGACCGTCACCGTTTCTGAGGACACCAACAACACCATTGCCGCCTACACCTGTTGCCACCTCAAAGCCCATTTTTTTCAATGCCTGTGACATCTTCGCAGAGGTCCTGAACTCCTGCAGTGAAAGCTCCGGATTCTGATGCAGGTCAATATACATCTGCCAGGCTTCCTCAATAGATCCTTTAGCCTCTTTAACAACCAGTTCATTGACCTCCTGGCCGTTTACCGTCACGGTAAGGCTTATAAGCAGGAACAGCGTAAATTTGATAGGATTATTCACTTGTTTGTCTTTATTCATACCAAAAGTAACAATATATTCGTGCAGGGTACAGAGCAGATAAAAAATATAAAAACCTTATCTGCTGACAAGTGTTTTTATTACCTTAGGTACCTTTATCATAACCCTATCTAATATGAAAAAGATTCTACTAACCGGAATAGTTGTATCAATGGGAATAGCACTAATAACATCGTGCGGGCAGACGGCAGACAAGCCAGCCCTTTCAGAGGAGTTTACCTATGAAGTAGACAGGTTTGAAGACATAAGTGTATTAAAATACAGGTTACCCGGCTTCGACAAATTGTCAGCCGGTGAGAAGGAATTCATATACTATCTTTCCGAGGCGGCCTTATGCGGGCGTGACATACTGTGGGATCAGAATTTCAGATATAATCTTCTTATCAGGAAGACAATCGAAGCCGTTATGGCTTCATATGCCGGTGACCGTGATACTGATGAGTTTAAGGCTTTCATTACGTATGCGAAGAGGGTCTTTTTTGCAAACGGTATTCATCACCATTACTCTAATGATAAGTTTATCCCCGGTTTTTCAGAAGAATATTTCCTTCAGCTTGTCAGCGGCAGTGATGGCTCACTACTGCCTTTGAAGGAGGGTGAGACAGCAGGGGGACTGGCTTCCATGCTGGCACCGATCCTTTTTGATCCGTCTCTGTATGCAAAAAAGGTTGACCAGTCGGAGGGAGTTGATATGATAGTCTCATCTGCAAATAACTTTTATGAGGGGGTCACCCAGGCTGAAGTTGAAGCATATTACCTTTCTCTGTCCGACCCTTCTGACCCCCGGCCACTGTCATGGGGGTTGAATACCAAAGTTGTGAAAAAAGACGGGAAGGTGGTGGAGATACCCTATCGCAGCGGAGGCCTGTATGGCCCGGCGATAGACCAGATAGTAATGTGGCTCGAAAAAGCCCGTGATGTAGCGTTGAGTGAGAGCCAGAAGAAAGAACTGGAACTGCTCATCAGTTTTTATAAGACAGGCGATCTGAAGACCTGGGATGAGTATAATGTTATGTGGGCGGAAAATACGAGTCTCCCGGTGGATTATATAAACGGATTCATTGAAACATACGGTGACCCGCTGGGTCTTAAGGCCACCTGGGAGGGTGTCGTTGATTATAAGGATGTTGAGGCATCCAGGAGGACGGCCATTATCACAGGAAATGCACAGTGGTTTGAGGATAACTCTCCCATTGACCCGCAATACCGCAAGGAGAAGGTCAAAGGAGTGGCAGCCAGCGTAATAAATGTTGCCATGCTTGGAGGGGACTGTTATCCGGCATCGCCTCTGGGTATCAACCTCCCGAACTCGAACTGGATAAGAACCGAAGCCGGATCGAAGTCGGTCACCCTGGCCAACATTACAGATGCGAAAGATATTGTGTCAAGAGGCAGTGGGTTCCTGGAAGAGTTTGCATATGACCAGGCTGAAATTGACAGAGCCGTGAAGTGGGCTTCACTGTCTGATGCCCTGCATACTGATTTGCATGAATGTATTGGCCATGCCAGCGGTAAGCTGGCTCCGGGAACCGATCCTAATGCTCTTAAAAACTATGCCTCACCCCTTGAGGAGATGAGGGCTGACCTGTTTGCCCTATATTATATGATGGATCCTAAAATGACAGAATTAGGGCTTATGCCTTCCGGGGAAACTGCCAAAGCGGGTTATGACAATTACATCCGTAACGGTCTCCTTACCCAGATAGTCAGGATCAGACCCGGCAAGGATATTGAACAGGCGCACATGAGATGCCGTTCAACAATTGCACACTGGGTTTTTGAAAAGGGGTTTGCTGACAATGTGATAGAGGTGGTGAAGCGCGAAGGGAAAACCTTTGCAACGATCACCGACTACCAGAAACTCAGGATTCTTTTCGGGCAGATGCTTAAAGAGGTGCAGAGAATAAAGTCTGAGGGTGATTTCGAAGCAGGAAAGAATATGATTGAAAATTATGGCGTAAAGATTGACAAGGATTTGCATATGGAGATGCTTGCGAGGTACGAGAAACTCAACCTTGCTCCCTACAGCGGTTTTGTCAATCCGGTAATGACTCCGGTAACCGGCAAAAAAGGAAAGATCACCGATGTTCACATAGAATATTGCTCAGATTACCTGGACCAGATGCTGGAATACGGCAAAAAGTATTCCTTCCTTCCTGTAGTGCATTGAGGATAATTAAAAGTGTCTTTACTTTCTTAATTTCAGGGCCTCCTCATATAATATCCTGTCTTCTTTGGTCAGGGGCCTGGTTTCAAGGTAATGAGGCATGGAGTGTGTCTCGTCGTCAACGTGGATGAATGTGATGAAACCATCGACCATGGGTTTTGTGCTTCCTGATCTGGTGACTGAGACATATGCCACAAGGCTTGAGGTACCGGTAAAGACTATTTTCGAGTCGAATTTAAGAACCTCACCAGGTCTGGCAGGAGTTGTAAAGTGCATGCCGTGGATCTTCAGGCATACTACATTCTTGGGATCAAGCAGGGTGGTGGCTGCGATGAACCCTGACTCAACGAACCATTCGGCCGTACGACCGGCAAAAAGAGTACCGTGATGATTCAGATCCTCACTCTTCACAAGACGCATGGTAATATTTGAAACCGGGTGATGTATCCTTTTAGTCATAGTATTTCTTGTTCATTCGTTCAGTTCTTCTGTTCTCTTTTGTAATGAGGTAAACCAGGTATATTGAAGTGATAATCAGGAGGCCGATAATGACATACTTAACAAGAAGGGAGAAATCGATGCCTTCAGAAACATGCCCTGGTGTTCCTGTAGAATGACCTACGTCTATCCCGAAAAGGTTTCTGACGATAAACAGCAGGAGGAAAGCTGACAATCCCGCTGCCACAGGTGTTGTTATCCACCCGGAGGCTATGCTTCCAAGTACCTTCACGTTGATGTTCCTTACCCCTTTGTACAAACCTATGCCCACGACCGCTCCAACGACCACCTGGGTACTTGAGACCGGAACCAGTGGTATCGGAGGGAGTCCCAGCCTGACCATAAACGCAGAGAGCCATGTTGATGAGAAGATGAACAGAACGAGAGCCTGTGACATCACTACTACAAATGCAGCTTCAGAAGAGAGTTCCAGGAGACTGCTGCCCACGGTCTCCATGACTTTCTTTGAATATGTCAGTATCCCGGCAGCAATTGCTATTGCACCGATGAAAAACAGCTGCTGCGCCCCGCTCAGGGTAAACAGTCCGAAGTTCGCTTCCTGCAGGGGTATGCTTGGTACGAACACTCCCATTACGTTGGCTATATTATTGGCACCCAGGCTATAAGCACCAAATGCACCGGCAATCATAAGCCCAACCCTGAGATAGGACTCATATTTAAGCAGGTGCACCTTTATTCTTCTCCTGGTGACCTTTACAAGATGGTAGAGAGCATAAGCAAAGATTGCCCCCAGCACAGGACCGGTGATCCATGTTGCCACAATCTGTAACAGTGCACCGGTGTCAACAGCATTGGCGGTAAAAAAATTCCAGCCGATGATTGCTCCAACAATTGCCTGGGTGGTAGAGACCGGCAAGCCTGCTTTTGTCATGAAAAAAACAGTCAGACCTGCTGCTAATGCCACGGTAAATGCCCCACCTACGGCATTCACACTGCCCAGTTGTCCCAGGGTATCAGATGCTCCGGAGCCCTGTATCACTGCACCGAGGATGACAAAGACAGAAGCAATCACGGCGGCCCTGGTGAAGGATATCATCCTTGATCCTACCGCGGATCCGAACACATTGGCAGCATCATTGGCGCCAAGAGTCCACCCGAGAAAAAGGCCACTGGTAAGAAAAAGGAAGATCATGATCAGAGCATTTGCCTTATAGACATCGAAGCAAGCAGGTCAGCTGCTGCCTGGGCAGAGTCGGATATATTCTCAATATGATGAATAATGTATCTGATATGAGCTTTCTCTGCCAGCGACAGTTCATTCATCTCATGAAAAACCTTTTTCTTTAACTGAAATGCCGCCTTATCTGTCTCTCTCTCAAAGAAGTAGACCTTGATAAGCTTTTCACGGACGAGATGAGGTTCCCTGAAGAATGTTCTGGCAGCTGGTATAAGCTCTTCGGCGGCATTTCCGGATACTTCCGCCAGTGATATGAACTCGTCTACCAGAGGTGAAGGTACATGAGGTATCTCAATATAAAACTCATTGAGGGACTTTTTGGCGGTGTCAATAATCTCATCAAGCTGCCAGAGCAGCTTTACCATCTCGCTCCTCTGCTGCGGGAGTATTGAGTGAACGATCATGTCATTTTCTATGCTCCTCTGCAGTTTGTCAGCTTTGCCCTCCATATCATCGATCTTTGCCAGATGATTCTGGAAGGCATTTTTATCACCTTTGGCATAGGCCTTGACACCCTCCTTGAAAATAAGTATGCCTATTTCGATAGTGTCAAAAAACTCATCAATTCTTACTGTCAGTTCTCTTGTTGTACGGGTGAAAAGCGACATATTCCATGTTTGGTGTTGGTTAAGACAAATATATTAAGAAAAGAATTGCGCTTCAAAGGTTCAGAAATCAATAATTCTTTCTATACGGTGATTTTTAAGATAACCCTTGATTATCACCTGTATGTCCCTGTTATCTGTTGCTGTCCGGATACACTCGTGAACAGCTGTCAGCCCGAATCCTACATCATTGATATTGAAGTAACCGAAACCGGCATATTTCCCGTTTACGATCTTCACCGCAGACCGTTCTTCGTTATCACGGCCCCTGTCAATAATGAAGAAGTTTCTCTCCCTGAAGATAAATTCGTCGAGTGCCATCAAAGCCCTCTCGTTGTATGATCCGGGCTCTTCTTCACCGCAGCAGGCTCCGCGGCACATACTTACCTGCCTGTGAAAACATGGACCGTCAGTATCATACATGCCGCACAGTTTCTGGCACAGTCCGTAGTTATTGATTATCTGCTCCAGCTTGCTCCTTGCCCTGTCACGGGATGTGAAGAGCGACAGCGGCACCTCATCGTCATTGACGTTACGGTATTCGAACCTTATATAGCCCTTGTCGTCTGTCCGACTGTAAATCCCCCAGCGGAAACCTGTTCTACGTTGTGCCCTGTTGAACAGAGGCTTGTTCTTTTTTATCTCAGCCGACTCGAGAAGCAGTGCTATCAGTTCACTGCCGGTGATCTCCCAGCTTATGTCAGCGATCATGGAACGCATCTCCATCTCCCTGCCAGAGGTGTTGTTGGAGAGGTGACTGTTTATCCGCTGGTTCAGGTTACAGCTTTTACCAATATATATTATTTCGCCCTTCTCATCATGAAAATAATAGATGCCCGGATCTTCAGGTATGTCGGCCAGTTTGAGAAGATCAAGGGCAGGGTTCAACCGTGCGGCTTTCCTGTTCTTAATGAGGCTGCCCGTCTTAAGAGCCTTGTCTTTTTCAAGGAGTAACTCCAGCAACCTTACAGTGGCCAGGGCATCACCAGAAGCCCTGTGCCTTCCCGTGATCACTATACCCAGGTCGTTACACAGGTTGCCCAGGCTGTAGGAACGGTGACCGGGAAGCAGCCGTCTGCTCAGGGCCACTGTATCGAGAACTGTCCTTTTAAAATTGTACCCGAGCAGGCTGAATTCCTGTCTTATAAAGGCATAGTCAAATCTTGCGTTGTGAGCAACAAAGATATTTCCTTCAGTAAGTTCCACTATCTTACGGGCTACCTCATAGAATTTAGGGGCATCCTCAACCATCTCATTGGTAATACCTGTTAACGAGGTTATAAAATAGGGGATATTGCGCTCAGGATTGATTAACGTGGTGTATTCATCGATAATCCGTCTGCCGTCATGAATATATACGGCAATCTCGGTAATCTTCTCAAGCCTGGCACTCCCTCCGGTAGTCTCTATGTCAACAACAGCGTACATCCCTGCAGGAGCACTAAGATAATTACTTTTAACGCTACAGCGAATTATTCATAAATTTGCCCGGAAATGAATTACCATGGGTTGCAGCGGTAAATACATCTATGCAGACGGTAATATCCTGCCTGCCGGTCATGATGAAGAGACCACACCAGGAGATGTATCGTTCTATGAAGTGATAAGGACCAGCAATGGCATTCCTCTCTTTTTTGACGACCACATGGAGCGGTTGAGCCGGGGGATATCCGCAAAATACAATATTGGCAATGATATCTCAGCCGAGGTAAGGAGGGGACTGGAGGCTATTCTCAGGAAAGAGTTCTTCTCTGAAATGAACATAAGGGTGACGGTCACCTTTTCGGGAAAGAGCTACTCATTACGCGTGTGTTACATTGAATCAGCCTACCCGGACGAAGAGATGATTAGTGAAGGTGTCAGCCTGGTCTTCTTTGATGCTGAACGATTTGATCCTGAAATAAAGATGTTGAACAACAGCATCCGCCAGACGGTCAGGGAGAAACTGGCAAGGGAAAAAGCATATGAGGCCTTACTGGTGAACCATGAGGGTTTCATAACCGAGGGCAGCAGGTCTAATGTCTTCTTTGTCTCAAGGGAGGGGACCATTCATACTGCCCCTGACAGTATGGTTCTTTCGGGCATAACACGGAAATATGTGACCGAAATAATCAGAAAAGAGGGTTTGAGGATAATATATGAGCCTGTCAGGAAAGATGAAACAGGCCTTTACAGGTCGGCTTTTATCACAGGCACTTCACCAATGGTTCTTCCTGTCAGGAATATTGAAGGGAAGGAGTTTGAGGCCCATGATCCACTCATTATTAACCTGAGGAGAATGTACAGGGAGCTGGCTGATCAGAGCATAAGGAGTTATAAGGCGGGTAAAAAAGAAGATTAATCTGTATCTTTGCAAAAAAAGGACAACTAATGGCAAGTATAAAAGACCTTAAGAAGGATATCGATTATCTCTTTTTCGAGCTTATCTCCGATTGCTTCATGTTCACAAGCCTTCATGAAGGCCAGAAAAAAACTGCAGCCCAGGATCTGATAGAGGAGGCTGTCAGCATGCGCAATGAGTTCATTGACAGGGTTAATAATCCTGACGGCAAGGACAATCCGGTCCTTGTCAAGGCTTATTACAATACACTCCGGAAGGATCTTTTCGAAAAGGTGGACAGCTATTTTGAAAGGTTAAGCCAGATCACAAAGTCGTAACAGGATCGGACTGTCTGTCCCCGGCTGGCCGCATATAAGGCCTGTGAACGGATGTTGTCCCGCTGGTTCAGCTATGGTCTTGCCAGACTTTACCCGGACTACCTGCGACATCTGGGCTATAAATACAATTGTTGTAAACCCCGCAAGACCTTCAGCCCTCAGACCTTCCGACTTCAGACCTTCCGACTCCAGACCTTCCGACCCCAGACCTTCAAACTCCAGACCTTCAGACTCCAGACCTTCAGACCTTTATATCCACTCCAAAATCTCTTCACCGCACGTACTACAGCGCCCTTCATCTGTCAGACCATCAGTTCTTACCTGATAACCTGACCGCTTGATAACTACAGTTTTGCATCCGGGGCAAACTGTGTCACTGCCGGCTGCTGAAGAGGGCATATTACCTGTATAGACAAAACTCAGGAACTCCTCTGCTGTCTCTTTTAGTCTTAGTACAGTATCTGCAGGTGTTTGAGGATCATTTCGCTTATACATCGGGAAATACCTGCTGAGGTGCAGCGGAACTCCTGCTCCTGCATTTTCAGCGATCCACTCAGCTTCCCGTCTCATTTCATCCGGTGAATCATTTAACCCGGGAAGTATCAGTGTGGTGATCTCCAGATGCCTGCCGGATGATGCGATTGTTTTGATTGCATCCAGGACAGGTTTGAGGGTAGCTCCTGTGTAACGCCTGTAAAACTCATTGCTGAACCCTTTGAGATCTACGTTGAAAGCATCAGTTACCCGCAACAGCTCAACAAGTGGCGCATGGTTTATATATCCGTTGGTAACCATTACATTCCTGAGTCCATGGGTAGAAGCAAGCCTGGAGCAGTCTTTGACATATTCGTACCATATCACAGGCTCATTGTAGGTGTAAGCGATGCCCAGGTTGCCATGGGCCTTAAGGGCCTGTTTTATAAGTGCCTCCGGTGAAACGATATGAATGCCGTTTGTCCCGACATGCTGAGATATATGGTAGTTCTGGCAGAAATCGCATGCAAGGTTACAGCCGTAAGATCCGACTGACAAAACTGAGGAGCCCGGGAAATAGTGATATAGTGGTTTCTTTTCGACAGGGTCAAGAGCCATCCCTGATATTATACCGTAGGTGACCAGGGATATCTTTCCGTCACGGTTCTCCCTGACGCCACAGGTACCCCTGTTGCCTGGAGAGATCAGGCAGGAATGGGGGCAGACATTACATCTTACCCGTTCATCGCCTTCAGTACCGTCAGTCAGTCTCATAGAACGCTGCCTTTTGAACATTTAAAAATAATGTTATTTTTGCTTACCGGAAAACTGTGAGAAGCAGTTATCTGCAAGTTTCACCCAAAATATCGATAAACCCAAACCAATGACCACCAGAAGAGATTTCCTGAGGCGATCAGCACTCGCTGTGGCTGCCATGCCGTTGCTTAAAAGCAAGCTTTTTGCATTGTCACGCCCCTCGGAGAAGACTGGACTGGCTCTTTATACTATACGCGACGCAATGCTGAAGGATCCGGCCAAAACCCTGGCAGAAGCGGCGGCGACAGGATACAACTGGATTGAGGCGGCGGACCACAGCAACGGTAAATTCTACGGCCTGCTTCCCGGAGAGTTTGGCAGGCTTGTCAGGAAAACAGGTATGGTACCCGTAAGTTCCCATAGCTCAATGACACCGGACAACTATGAAAAGATGATAGGGGAGGCTGCTGATGCCGGCATGGAGTATATCATCCTTCCTTCCCTGCCTGATGAATGGAACAGTTCAATTGACGGTTACCAGCGGGCAGCGGATTTCTTTAATAAGGCAGGAGAGAAGAGCAGGAAGGAAGGGATAAAGTTCGGTTTTCACAACCATCAGGAAGAATTTAAGGAGATTAAAGGCAGAATACCCTATGATATCCTGCTCGAGAATTCTGACCCCAAACTCGTTATATTTGAAATTGACCTGGCGTGGATTAACGCTGCAGGGAAGGATCCGATCCATTATTTCAGGAAGTATCCGGGCCGGTTTGCGTTATGGCATTTAAAGGATCTTACCCCGGAAAAGAAGGATGCCACCCTTGGGGAAGGGATCATCGACTTCAAACCCATTCTGGCAGAAGCTAAAACAGCAGGTATGAAATACTGGTTCGTGGAACAGGACTACTGCCGTACACATACGCCGATGGAGAGCATAAGTATCAGCCGCACATATTATCTGAACAACCTGCTTAAATGATGCTCAGACAGTTTTTCTTGCCGAATTGCTGAGTCCCGAAGCGACAGCGGCTTCAAGAAATTTCATTCCCCTGACACCATCGTGTATTCCCGGATAGTCAGCTTTTATGTCTGCATGCCGCTCCTCTTGCCTTGCAATGATATCAAGGGCAAAATTCCTGTAAATACTGGCAAATGCTTCAATGAATCCCTCCGGATGCCCGGCCGGGAGTCGTGAGTGCATTCTTCCTGCCAGGCCTGAGTCAGTAAACGTAGTACCCGTGCGAAACACTTCAGGAGGTCTGTCCGGCCACATTGCTGTCAGGGTATTGGGTTCCATCTGCCGCCATGACAGCCCGCCTTTCTCCCCGTAGATTCTTAACGACAGGTTATTCTCTTCCCCGGTGGCGATCTGGCTGGCAAGGAGGGTCCCGCCCGCGCCGTTGCTGAAATGAAGTATGACACTGCCATCGTCATCGAGGACCCTGCCTGGCACCACAGAGTGCAGATCGGCAGACAATGTTACAACCTCGAGGCCGGAGACATATTCGGCGAGGTTAAAAGCATGAGTCCCGATGTCTGCCATCGCTCCTGCTATCCCTGCCCTGGCAGGGTCTGATCTCCATGAGGCCTGCCTGTTGCCACTCTTTTCAACAGGTGATGCGAGCCAGCCCTGGAAGTATTCCACAGCCACCTTCCTTACATCACCGAGGGATCCTCCGAGAACCATCTCACGGGCAAGTTTAACCATCGGATAACCTGAGTAGTTATAAGTCGTACAAAACATCATTCCTGTACGCTCAACAGTATCATATAGATCGATGGCTTCTGCAACACTCATACAAAGAGGTTTGTCGCAGATAACATGAAACCCTGCTTCCAGGGCCATTTTCGCGGGACCGTAATGCAGGTGGTTTGGTGTGACTATAGATATAAAATGTGGTCTTATCCCTTCCGGCTGCCTGCTTTCATTGCTTATCATCTCCTGCCAGGTGGGGTACAGGCGGGAACTGTCAATACCCTCTCTGGCTCCTGTTAAGGCCGTTATTGCAGGGTCACTGCTAAAGGCTGCCGTCACCAGCTCGGACAGTCCGTCAAGACGGGCTGCCATGCGGTGTACCGGGCCGATCATCGAGCCCTCTCCACCCCCAACCATTCCCATTCTCAGTTTCATGACGGTGTGGGCGAATCCTTCCCGTTCTCTCCCCTTATCTCAATGTTGTGACGGCGGCAAAAACCCTCAACAGCTTCAATAATAGCAGAAGACTGTTCAGGGTAGTACGTGCCAAGCCTGAGGGTCGTCTTTTTTTCACCGGTATAAAAGTCTATGATAAGGGTTTTAAACTCGACAGATGTGAGTGACGAGGTGGTGAAAGACAGAGGCGGACGATAGAACTCCTGCCGTAAGGTGATCTTCTCGTCACCAATTTCTATATACCTTTTAGTGTAACCCAGTCCGGATGCCAGGAGCCACAGGGAGAACAGAATAAGAAAAACTATGGCTATCCATGCCGTTTCGATGGAGGCTGACGTGCCCCTGATACTGTACATATACCAGACAGCGACGACTATACCTGCAATACCCAGGATTATTCTGAGAACTCTTCCTAAGAGTGTATTCTCATGCAGATCAATACTGTATCTCTTATCAGCCATGTGAATTCTTTTTATGCAATTTACTTAATTTTTCAGGAGAGCGCGGCACATTTTAAAATCGGCTCCCGTTTTATTTTACGCATGAATTATTTACTTTTAAAGTCTGTATAGAACCTTAACCACCCATAATCATGAAAGAGGAATCAAAAAAAATCACGAGACGTTCATTTGTTGGCACTACCGGAACAGCCTTTGCCGGTCTGACAATTCTCCCCGGTAACGTAGTAAGTGGCCTGGGACACCGTGCCCCCAGCGATAAACTTAATATTGCCGGTATCGGTATCGGCGGCGTAGGAGCTACCAACATCAGGAACGTTGCCTCGTCAGAAAATATAGTTGCTTTGTGTGATGTTGACTGGGCCTATTCGAAGAGAGTCTTCGATGCCTATCCATCTGCCAGGAGATACTGGGATTTCAGGAAGATGTATGACGAGATGGGTAAATCAATTGATGCTGTCATCATTGCCACCGCAGACCATACACATGCTCTTGCGGCAGCACATGCGATGACAATGGGTAAACATGTGTACCTGCAGAAGCCTCTGACACACAGTGTGTATGAGTCGAGACTTCTGACTAAGCTTGCTGCGAAGCACAGGGTAGCCACCTCGATGGGTAACCAGGGCTCCTCTGCAATCGGTGTGGACCTGGTTCAGGAGTGGATACAGAACCGGGAAATCGGCGAGGTGACGAAAGTGGAAGCTTTCACTGACCGGCCTATCTGGCCCCAGGGTCTGAATACGCCTTCAAAAGTGGATAAGGTTCCAAAAACGCTGGACTGGGATCTGTTCCTGGGACCTGCTCCCGTGAGGCCATTCAATGCAATCTATCATCCATGGAACTGGAGAGGCTGGTGGGATTTCGGAACGGGTGCCCTGGGTGATATGGCATGCCATATACTTCATCCTGTATTCAAATCCCTCAGGCTTACATACCCGACCAAAGTACAGGGCAGTTCCACGCTGCTTCTGAATGACTGTGCCCCAAATGCGCAGACAGTGAAGTATGTCTATCCGGCAAGGACAGCACCGTCACATTACAAGATTGATCTTCCCGAGGTGGAGGTGACCTGGTATGACGGTGGCCTTCAGCCAATGAAGCCGGAAGGATGGCCCGCCGGCAGGGATATGAATGATCAGGGTGGCGGAGTCATCTTCCACGGTACAAAGGATAAGCTCATCTGCGGTTGCTACGGAATTAATCCGTGGCTGCTTTCAGGCAGAGTGCCAAAAGCTCCAGAAACCGAAAGGCGTGTTGAAAATGCCACCAGGGGAGGACATGAGATGGATTGGGTAAGAGCCTGCAAAGAGAGTCCTGAAAACAGGGTGATGACCAAATCAGACTTCTCTGAAGCCGGACCGTTCAATGAAATGGTTGTGATGGGCGTCCTCGCAGTCAGGCTGCAGGGACTTAACAGAACACTCGAATGGGATGGAGAGAAGATGGAGTTTACCAATATAAATGACACGGATAATATTAAAATATGCGTCGAGGATCACTTTAATATAACTGATGGTCATCCGACATTTGACAGAAAGTATACCGACCCGATAAATGCCAGGCATTTTGCAGCTGAGATGATACGGCATACTTATCGTGACGGATGGGCATTGCCCGAAATGCCAGCTTAACCATATAGCTTTAACTCAAACAAATAAAACTCAACTCTATGAAACTGTTTAAATCATTGTTGGTAATTGCACTTACCCTGTCCTTTGTCGCGTGCGGACCGGGGAAGGATAAAAAGAGCGCCGCGAATAAGTCGGCTGAACCTGAGGTATGGACGACTCTTTTTGACGGGTCCTCCACAGAGGGATGGCGCAATTATAACAAGGCAACCTTTCCCGAGCAGGGATGGGAGATTGTAGATGGCACTCTGCACTGTATAGGCTCCGGCAAGGGCGAGGCCGGTGGTAAAGGCGGAGACATCGTTTATGACAAGAAATTCTCAAATTTCGATCTGAAGCTGGAGTGGAAGATTTCGGAAGGAGGCAACAGCGGTGTTATGTACCTGGTGCAGGAAGGACCAGAATGGTCAGCACCATGGAAGACAGGTCCTGAAATGCAGATTCTTGATAATGAGCGTCATCCTGACGCCCAGGCAGGCAAGAACGGAAACCGTATGGCAGGCTCCCTGTACGATCTCATTCCCGCCGTCCCGCAGAATGCCAAACCGGCTGGCGAGTGGAATACAGCCGAGATAAAAGTGTACAAAGGATCAGTATGGCATATCCAGAATGGTGAAACGGTTCTGGAATATCATATGTGGACACCGGAGTTTAATGCTCTCATCCTTGACAGCAAGTGGCCCGGAGAAAACCCGGATTGGGCCAATATTGCCACCGAAGGGTTTATTGCTCTTCAGGACCATGGCGATGACGTCTGGTTCAGAAATATCCAGATAAGGGAACTTTAAGTCAAAGAGCATAGAAGCATGAAAGGCGTCAGGAATCATTTCCCGGCGCCTTTTTTTTGGATTCTAACGGCATTTCAGGATTGTCGGACGATTGTGCCTCAGAGCACCGGATTGCCTTTTAATCCTATCTCCTCAGCCACCTCCCTCATGCCCATGATTGTGTCGGTAATCAGGTCACCGAGATCGACGCCGAGCATTGCAGCACCTTTCTCGATAACACTCCTGTCCACGCCGGCGGCAAATCTCTTGTCCGACCATTTCTTACGTACTGACCTGGCCTCCATGTCAAGGATGCTCCTCGAAGGTCTGACAAGGGCACTGGTAGTCACCAGGCCAGTCAATTCATCGATGGCGAAAAGAGTCCTTTCAAGTAGTGAAACAGGCTCCGTATCAGAGCATATGCCATAACCATGACTTATTACAGCCCTTATATATTCCTCAGGCCAGCCCTCATCCCTCATTATCCTTTCAGTCATTGTGCAATGCTGATCAGGGTACATCTCATAATCCAGGTCGTGAATCAATCCTATAACACCCCATTTCTCCTCGTCCTCACCGTGCTTGCGTGCCATATATCTCATCACTGCCTCCACGGAAAGAGCATGTTTGTAGAGACTGTCGGAGGTGTTGTACTTGCGGAACAGCTCAAGAGCTTCGTTCCTTGTTGGTTTTGTTCCTGTCATTGTATTTGGATTAGGTCTGAAGGTCTGGGGTCATGCAGTCGTGCAGTCTTGCGGTCATGCAGTCTTGTTATCATGCGGTCATGTAGTCATTCGGAGCATAGCGGGGATCCGCGACTGTAAGGTCGGGACTGTCTTGCTGTCTGAAGGTCTCAGGGGAGAGGGAGTCATTTGCCAGGGGGTCATGTTTTAATCACTTTCACGGTAGTATTTTTTCCTCCTATGTTGATCCTGAGTGTGTAAACGCCGTTTGCCAGGTGACGGCATCCGAACGGTATCCTGTTTCTTCCGGGAAGAAGTGCGAATGACGACTTCATTACAATTCTTCCGCCGGAATCAATTAGTTCAGCAGATGCCATTTGTTCACCCTCAAAATCCAGTTCAAGGATAAAACTCTCCTTGAAAGGGTTGGGTATTATGTTCATGGATTCTTTGGGAATCTCCATACCGGTTCCTGACCTGATAAATGATACATACGCGGTATCATTGCCGGCGTATCCATCTTCCGGAAGCCGGCTGATGACATAAATAAGATAGTTTACATCGGACTGCAGTGAGCATTTTTGTCTGAATACAACATCGACGGTATCGCCAGGATCAATCTTCTGGTAAAAAGTTTCATTGACAAGCTCCCCGTCATTTATCCTGTATGCCAGGGGAAAGCTCGTAAGGGCCGTACGTCCGAAATTTATCACTCTACCGGATATTGCTATGTCATTGAGAACGGCAGAAGCCGGTGGGGGATAAACAGAATCAATATGTAAGTCAGCATCCAGAAATGAAATGTCAGGAAAGGTTATTTTGTCTATCCAGGCTGCATCCAATCCTTCGGATATTGAGACATCCTTCTTATATACCCACTCAAGCAGATGAACACCCGGATCCAGGACTTTCTTTCTCACTGTCCAGGGTTTGTCTCCTGATATCTCAAGGTCTGCAACGCTATCGACCCTGAATGTCATAATATCATAATTGGATTCTGATGAAACCCTGGCATAAAATGACAGAGTATCCGCAACAGGGTTGTTGACATAGATCGACAGCACAGTCTCCGTTTTGTCTGGTATTATGGCTGACCTGGCCGAGCAGACGTTTTCATATGAGGTCATTGAGGTAATGGTCCAGGGGTAATCTTCGGAGCGTATCCATGGGAATACGTCGAACCTGTTAAACTCCCATGTTTCTCGGGTCTTGCCCGTGCTTATAGACCATGAGCCTCCTGTTTCATATTTGCCGCACACAAAATCCACATTGAAAGGAATGACCCTGCCCGGGGCAGCGAGAATCGAAATGTCAGCAACGAAACTTATAATTTTTTCTTCGCCGGGTTTTACAGTATCGGTAGGTAGTGTCGGTTCAGTAATATTAAGGAACGGGTCAGTGGTGGTGAGGGTCACTTCACCCGAGGCTGCAGATGACCCTTCATTTTTGATCCTGACATTAATATGTATCGTCTCTCCCGGATCAGGAAGGAAGTTGGAGTTTCCCGGGGAGGAGTCATCATGAACAGCAGAGATGATCTTAAGCTGTGGGGCACGTATGGTCATATCTATGCCGAAAGGATATTCATCACCGTTATTGCTGAGATTCAGGAGAAGGGAGGCAAACTCCCCGTCTTCTGCATCGTCAGAAAGGCTGAACACAAAGCTGCCGGAAATGGTATACGAGGCTCCCGGCAGCAGTATGCCTATATCTGCATAACCCGATTCAACTGATACCGGGCCGGAGTTTGGTGCAAGGGTTGCAGTAAGGTGTGATGATGCTGTCTCTCCCAGGTTACGGATCGTTACCTTCAGGTTTATTGTCTCACCGTAATCCGGGACACCGTTGCTGTTACCTGCCGAATCATCGAAGAGAATATCACCGGCAGTAATAAATACGCCGCTCACCGGGGCAAAGTGTATAGTCTTCATAAACGGCACTTTGTTTTGTCCTGTGACAACAACCAGGCATGAGTCCTTTACGCCTTCCGGTATCGAAAGGGAGACGTTGCCGGAAGGGCTGACGAAACTTGCGTCCCACAGGGTGTCAAAATCCGACAGTGCAGCATAGGCAAACGGTTCGCAGAAGAAATCGAGAGCCTCCAGCGTGCCAGGGAGAGTGTCAGCGATTGATATGGAGAATGTGTCAGGCCTGCCAATAACAGGGGTAAGTGAAGGATCTCCGAGCAGAATGTATGTTTCCCAGTAGTATTTCTTCCTCGAGCTTGTACTTGCTGAGACTGCCATGTTACCTGAGAAATTGATCTGCCCCATGGGGGAATACCATTCCCCGGGAGGCTCGCTGTTAGAATGAAAGAGCCGGTCAAAAGCGCCGAGGCCGGATGTTTCATAAGAGGCATCAAGTGCAGGGATCCCGGGACCGACAGCCCAGAAGAAATCCTCTGCCCAGTATGAATCATTGGTACATCCTATATATCCAAGGGCACCCTTTTCAGGGGTCGAAACCATTGAAGTCCCGAAACAGGGGGTTACATTTATCTGTGCAGTACGGCACGCATTGGCTATTATCAGTGGATATTCACCGGTGTTTGTCAGGTCCTTCACCATGGAGGCACTGAAGAGAGGATCACTGAATCCGGTAGCCTCTCCGTGTCCGGTATAGTTTAGAAGGCAAAGCCCTTTGTTGAATACCGTTTTAAGCGAATCATCCTTAAACTGGGATTCCGGGTACAGCCACTTATAGGTTTTCAGAGATGTATCTGACCCAAGATAATTATTGTAGAGGTAGTTTACCTGACCGTTCATGTAAAGCTCATAACCGGGTGCATTGCCAGCGGTTGCCACCGCTGCAGACCAGAAGTTGTTTGATGGGTCATGGTTAAATGTCTCGTAGTCGATAATTTTTTTAACCATACCCTTCAATTGTGTCGTGTCACTGGCAGGCAGTCTTCCTATAAACAACTCCGGTATGTAATCACCTCCGCCGTCAAACTCGCCGTAATACAGGTCTGAAACATAATTCGTCCCACGCGATGTGGGTATTATTGAAGGATCGCCGGCAATAAGCAGGTACTGTACCGGGACCCCGGAAGCTACAGAGTTTAAATATATATCGGTGATCTTTTTCTTAAGGTAATAGTAGACCGTATCAGCCGGTCCGCTCTGCTTATAGACCACTGTGCTTTGTATTCCTTTAAGCATCTTCCATCTTATAAGAGGTTTGAGGTGCTTCGCGAATACAGAGTCGGTTACAATAATCATATTAACAGGTCTGTCAGTATATCCTGTAATGTATGCATCTGACACATAACCACCTTTGTCAGCCTGGACAAGATCCTGATCACTGCCTTTGGATTCCGATGGCTCGTATGTGATATTAAGTTCCATCGAGGTAATGAGATCTACTGACCCGCCGGCAGGGTCATAAAATGCAGGATAAACAGCTATGTTTGCAAGTCTGCGTCCTCTGTATATGCCTTCATGGCTAATAATAACTGTATCATGCCCGATGATCCCCCTTGAGTCATATACCTTTGCATCTTTTACTCTTACCTTTTCATCCTGCGTCTCGTTTTTGGTTCTTGCCGGTTGTGACGGAAAGATCTCGGCATGACCCCTGGCATAGTTTTTCAACTTTATCCTGCGGGAGCTGACGCCTGAGAGAGTAACGCGGATGTCCATACCGTCGGGGAGCTCCACCAGCCTGCTGTATACGGGCAGCTCCGGTTTTCCAGTCTCAGAGGTTAAGTGATGGCCGGGAAGGAAAAGCCGGAGATAGGTGCCGGTTGGATCATCAATCTCCCTGAAAACCGGCTCCTGCGTGCGGTAAGAGATGCCCGTGGGGTGTGAGGTTACAGCTCCCGCACCGTGTGCACTGCCAGATCGTACTAAAGGATCCTGTGAATGTACTCCGGGCCGGTTAACCAGCATCAATAAAGCTGTAAGCAGAACAATAGCTCTGTTGTTTACCCTCATAACCTGAATATACGAAGCCAAGATAATTAAAAAAAGTCTCAAATCGAATGCCAAAGCTGCCTGCCGTAGTTATTCAATTTGAATTTGTATATTTAACTTTTAATTCAATGAAATTGTTCAAAGAATGAAGAAAGGACTTCTGCTTATCGGATTCCTTTTAGTCTACTCATTAACAGCCCGATCACAAATCAACAAAACAGGAACGCCGTTGATCAGCTGGTTTGATGCTGCCGACACCCCCGGTGACCTCTGCAACCTCAGTATAACGATGGACAAAAGGGGTGTGATGTTCTTCGGCAATGAGACTAACGGGATAGTCACCTATGACGGATCTTCCTGGGATATGATAAGCATGAACAACCCTCAGAAAGTCATCTCCCTGGCTACTGATACAAGAGGTATAGTATATGTCGGCGGTGAGAGTGATTTTGGATTCCTTCAGCCTGATCTTACAGGACGACTGGCATTCTGCTCCCTTGCCCCGAAAACTCCAGGTCAGGCGACTCCCGGGGGAAGATCACCTGTAACATCCATTGCATCAGACAGTAACAAGGTTTATTTTGCCGATGGAAGAGGTTTGTACATTTACGATATCCGGCGCGATACAGTCGCATTCGTCGATCTGGCAAATGATTATGATCTCCAGAATGCAGGCAGGCTGGTCATTATAGACAGACGAATAATTATTGCCGATAATATAGCCGGACTTTTTGAATATGCTGAGGGAAAGATCACTCCACTGCCAGGGGGTGACCAGCTCAGACTGACACGTTTTGTCAGATTACTCCCGTATGACAGTGATAATATCCTGATAGGTACTGTGGATAAAGGTCTTGTTACCTTCAACCTTAAGGCAGGGACCCTCAACAATCGCTTCCTTGAGCAGGATGACAACAGCAGGCTCATGAAAACCACCCTGACTGACGTTGCGATACTTCCAGGAAGCATGATCGCAGCAGGGCTGGCTGATGGCGGAGGGGTTTATATTTTCAGTCACGACGGCAGGTTACTGCAACATATATCCGACAGAACAACCCCGATACGGGAATCGTCAGTGACATCCATGTATTGTGATTATACCTCAAACTCTCAGCTTTGGTTTTGCACAAAAGGATTGATAAACAGGGCTTATGTCTCTCTGCCGGCCAGTGAGTTTGGCAATGAGGCGGGTATAATTTCCGTCGCAGGCAGTTTTGCTGAGTTTCGTGATTCTGTTTACACCGGAACGGATGCTGGTCTGTACAAGAACTATGCAGACCTGTCAGGCGTGATGCGATTCCGGAAACTTGAACATACCGGCACCAGGATTAATGCTCTGGTTACAACGAACTTACCTGACGGAGAGGTGCTGCTTTCAGCTACAGATGACGGGCTCTGGCAGACGGATGAGTCAGGAGACATGCTATTCATCCTTAAAGGGGTCCATCTGACTGCTGTCAGCCCGGATGCTGACAGTGACCTGCTGGTTACCGGTTCAGATGATGGTATTATAAGAACGCTGGAACACTCTGCAGGCTTGTGGAAAGTGAAAAACACATGCCGGGGCGGGGAGGTGACCGGGTATGTAAAGGCCATAATCCGGTCTGATACAGGTGAATGGTGGATACAGACGACATCCCCATCCTCAGTCATCAGGATGAATTGCGAAGCTTCAGATACTACTTTTACACTTTATGGCCGTGGGAGGGGAATCGGATGCGACACTATCAGCAATATGATCCGGATTGACAACAGTCTCTATCTCTGTACCGGGAAAGGTCTTTTCCGGTTTAACCCGGATGATGACACCTTTGTTAGAGATCATGATCTCATTGGGAATACATTTGACAATATCGCTGTCAACAATCTCATTAAAACACCGGAAGGTGATGTTTTCCTTTCAGGATTTGATACCCGTAATTTTAATGCACTGGTAAGAACCACACGGCAGGGACATATTGTATTCAGGAGGCAGTTTGACTTCCTTCCGGATGTTCCCACGACAGGTATGGCTTTCATACAGGGTAATATATGGATTGCCAAGGGCAGGAGCATCTTCGTAATCGACAATACAAAACTTGGCTTCAGTTATGGCGCCTTCAGCGTTTTCTTTACACGTATCGCTTCCGGCAGGAAACTTTTGATGGACGGTTCATTTTACACCCTCACTGCTGAGGGCATCCGAGTCCAGTCAGCCTGCCAGCCGGAAGATGCAGATATGGTACTGAGCCACACTGATAATAATATTACCTTCAGATGGACAACCACCTCTTATGTGGGTGAAGAAAATACCGTTTACCGTTGCAGGCTTGATCCGTTTGACAAAAACTGGTCTGATTGGCAGGATCGTACTTACAGCGACTACACCAACCTTCCTCCGGGCGACTATACTTTCAGGCTGATGGCAAAGACCATAACCGGCCTGGACAGTGAAGAACGTACTTGTTCATTCTCCGTAAAGAGACCATGGTATTTGTCGTTACCGGCTGTTATCCTGTATATTGCTGCTTTATCTGTTATTCTCTTTGTGGTAATCAGTCGCTTCTTGAGAAAGATTAAGAAGCTGAACGCAAGACTTGACAATCTGCTCACCAGGCGGAGCGAGGCGGTTGAAAGGAGAGATGAGGAGATGGTATCACTTGAGCATTATTCGGCAATACTGCTTGAGGCTCTTCAGCCCTCTGAGAAGACTCTTGGCGGGGTATTTCCCAATAGCTTCATCATGAGTAAACCACAGCTTGGTGTCAGCGGCGATTTCCGCTGGATGAAGTGCAGGCCGGGCAACTGTACCCTGGCCGTCGGAGACTGTACAGGTCACGGGGTATCATCAGCTCTCACCATCCTTACTATACTTACCCTGCTGGATGAGAAAGCCTCCGGTGAAGAAACAACCGGGCCATCAGCGATGCTGAGTTTCCTGCATGAGAGACTGGCGGAGATACATGACGCATCATCAAAGCCGCAACCGGGTCATGGCGGCACTGATATTGCGATGCTTGCCATCGACCGTGACCAGATGAGTGCTGAATTTGCCGGCGCAGCACTACAGTGTTACAAGGTGACGGAGATGAGCAATGCCGATGTGGTAAAATGGAAGAATGGCGAACAGGATAATGACATCGCTACATTTACTGATGGCAAGTACCGGCTCGAAACAGTGGCAGGTGACAGGATGCCGCTGGGGACAAGTATCACGGGAACACGTGTTTTTACAAGTCACGAGTGGAAACTGGAGCGTGATACATCATATTATATATTTACGGACGGTTACACCGACCAGTTCAATGGTGTTACCGGCAAGAAGTTCATGAAGAAGAACTTCAGGAAGCTGATACTGGATATTCAAAGGTACCCCATGAGAAAGCAAAAAGAGATTCTTGAAGAACGCCTCGGAAGCTGGATGGGTGCGTCACCCCAGACAGATGATATAACGATTGTCGGGTTCAGGATTGACTAGTTGTCACCGGACTGCTTTGAATTCGTCGCTCAACCGGTAGAAGATTCCTTTTTCACTTCCTTCATACGAGATTATGCCACAGAGAACAAAATTACTCAGTATCTTCTCAGCCGTTCTTGAATTTATTCCTGCGAGACTACGGTAGCCTGCCAGTGTTATCTTTTCCCCGTCCCGAAGGTGATTTAACAGGGTGCTTTCTTTTTCCTCAAACCTCAGTAACAATCCCCGTGAACTGGCTCTGCGGCGCCATACCTGCATTATCACCCGGTCAGCCATAAAGTTCTGATCATTTTGCCTGAAATATGCCTTCCATTTTCCATGTTCATCCTTCGCCTTAACAGGCATCCTGTCGCTTACAGGCACCTTAACCTCCAGGATACTCTTCCCGTTAATATCATGGTTAGAGGTTTTGACGGTAACTTCCGGGTCACAATACAACCTTGCTGCCGCATCAATCATGTAATACTCCTCATCAGACCTGACGCCTGCAAGGGACCCGTTATCCCTGACACCGATCAACAACTTGCCTCCGTCAGTATTTGAAAATGCCGATAGGGTCCTGGCTATTTTCCGGGGATCAGAGATACAATATTTGAAATCAAGATGCAATCCCTCACCGCCGGAGATCAGATTATGGATGTAGCGCCCCATGGTTGAACGAATAATTGCTGACTGGCAATACTGCTAAAATAAAATAAAATATTTGTATATTGGCTCGAATAGAATATGATGCAATGCTATGAACAGACAGTATTTATTAACATTTTTGTTAATTCTGATAATATCGTTTAACAAAACAGACGCCATGGCGCAAAAGAGCTTTGAAAAGGATACCTTCAAAACATCACAGGGACCTGCAGAGATATGGTTCCTCGGGCATGGAACCCTGATGATCTCTTTTGGAGGAGAAGTGATTCATATCGATCCATACACCGCAGTGGCAGATTATTCATTACTGCCTTCCGCTGATGTGGTACTGGTAACACATCAGCATGGAGATCATCTTGATCTCAAAGCGATAGACAAGATAAAGAAAAAAGAGACCCGGTTTTTCTGTAATGCAATGTCGGCCAAGGATTTGCCGGGAGCAACAGTAATGAAGAGCGGTGATGTGCAGCTATCAGGGAAGATACGTATAGAGGCAGTGCCTGCATATAACATACGGCACGAACGCTCTCCGGGAAACCCGTTTCATCCCAGGGGAGAAGGGAACGGGTATATACTGACGCTGGGAGACAAGAGGATATACATTGCCGGTGATACGGAGGATATCCCGGAGATGGCAGAGCTCAAGGATATTGATATTGCTTTCCTGCCAATGAACCTGCCTTACACCATGACACCGGAGATGGTGGCAGAAGCAGTGAAAATGTTCAACCCGGCAATACTCTATCCCTATCATTACGGACAGACGGACCCGGAGAAGCTGATACCACTTATAGACAGTAGCAAAACAGAGGTAAGAATAAGAAAATTACAATAATCATTCAAGACAGAATTTATGAAGAGGAGAACTTTTTTCAGGTCAGGGATTGCGAGTGCAGCAGGACTGACATTATTAGGTGGCAAGTCATTTGCTGGTAAAGGCCTATTGGAAGAAAATGAGATCGTATATCGTACCCTGGGAAGGACAGGGCTGAAGCTGCCTGTTGTCAGTTTCGGCGTGATGCGGTCTGACAACAGTTCGCTGGTTGAGGCTGCCTACCATGCCGGCATCAAGATGTTTGATACGGCACATGTATACATGAATGGAAGGAATGAAGAAATGCTGGGCAACTTCTTCAGCTCGGTACCGAGGGAGTCGTTCATCATAGCGACAAAAGTCAAGCCGGCAGGTGCGGACCAGAATACAGGTATTCCCACAAGGGAGACAACGGCAAAGGATTTCCTTAAGAACTTTGACCTGAGTCTGCAGCGGTTAAAGATGGATTATGTGGATATCCTCTATCTTCATAATGTCATCAGTGCTGAAATGGTCAGACATAAGGAGATTGTCAATGCCATGCTGGATCTGAAGAAAAAGGGGAAGGTCAGGTTTATTGGTATCTCAACACACAAGAACGAATCCCTCGTCATCAACACTATGGCAGAAGCCGGTATATGGGATGTGGTGCTCACATCATACAACTACAGGCAGACATATATTGATGACCTGAACAATGCAATAAAAAAGGCAACCGAAGCAGGTATTGGTGTGGTAGCTATGAAGACCATGGCAGGCGGCTGGCTTGACAAGGAGAAAACAAAGCCTGTGAATGCCGCTGCAGCACTGAAGTGGGTTATTTCAAACCCTGATATATGTACCACCATTCCCGGGATTTCGACCTTCGATCAACTGACTACGGATCTTGAAATAATGAGTGATCCTGTACTGACAGAATCAGATAAGACTGATCTGATGGCTGAGGCATCACTCCCGGGTCTCTATTGCAATGCCTGCAGCAATTGCACCCCCGGATGCCCGAACAACCTTCCCATCCCGGAACTCATGCGTGCCTATATGTATGCATATGGTTACAGCAATCTTTCAATGGCCTCGGAGCTTCTGAGCGAAACAGGTATAAAGTCAGACCCTTGTTCTGGATGTGAGACCTGTACCACAAATTGTGTCAGGGGCTTCAACCTGAAGGAAAAGATAGCAGATATCTCCAGGCTTGCAGATGTACCTTATGACCTTATTGCTTAAAACCACCGCCATATGAATTTCAGGAAGTTCTTAATTGTTGCAGTCATGTTCTTAATCTCCCTGTCGGTGATGAGCGGACAGCAGCTTTTCCCTGTTCTGAAGGGATACAAAGCCACCAGTGATTACCCTGTCTATACACCCGATGACCTGTGGGATTATATCAATGGTGCTGCTGATGGATATCTGGCTATGGGTTTCATCGACCTCAATATCACCGAATATGTAAAAGGCAGGGACAGGATAAAGGCCGAGATCTACAGGTTTGGAGACGATACAAGAGCCTTCGGCATGTATTCCATGGAACGTTCCCCGGATTACAGGTTCATTCAAACAGGTGTACAGGGTTATAATGAGCCTGGTGCAGTCAACTTCTATAAAGGCTGCTACTATGTTAAGATAATGACTCACTCCAAATCATCCAGGGTGAATGACAGGATGCTTGAGCTTGCAGGTCTGATCTCATCACGTATAGAGGGAAAGAATGAGTTCCCTTCCCTTCTTGGCATTTTTCCGCGGGAAGGATTGATTCAGAACCAGGAGACCTATGTGCTTGAGAGCGTCCTGGGTCATGAGTTTCTCAGGGGTGCCTTCAGGTCTTCGTACGAGGTTGAAGGTGATCATTTCGATGTTTACCTTTTCAGCTGTAAAAGCAGTGATGAAGCCTCGGCCATGGCCGGGAAGCTGGCAGGCGAAGCTTATACACCGGGTGATGATGTTTTCAAGTATGTTTTTAAGGACGGCTACAACGGCGTTCTCCATATGGCTCAACAGGGAGACAGACTGGTGGTAGTATCCGGACTTGATTATGACAGCACTCCGCTGGCAGAACGATATATTGACCTTATGCTTCGCCGGTGAGGCGTCCGGGACAGGAAACAAAAAAGGTGTCTCTTTCGGGACACCTTTTTTTATAGTCGGTTAATACCAGTTACTTGAGCTGGAAGCTGATAGGTACACTGTACCACACGTTAACGGGTTTACCGCCCTGTTTTCCGGGTTTCCACAGCGGGAGCATCTTGATCACCCTGATGGCCTCCTCGTCAAGTGACGGGTCAACGCCCCTGACGATGGATACCTGGTCAACAGTGCCCTTGTAGGTCACGCAGAACCTGAGTATCACCTTACCCTGGATGTTGTTTTCCTTGGCCAGTTCGGGATACTTGATGTTATCATAGATGAACCTGAAGAGCTCCGTATCCCCGCCAGGGAATGAAGGCATCTCTTCAACAACTACGAACACTTCCTGCGGAGCCTCTTCCTGGACCTCCTCCTTTACCTGTTCGATCACCTCAACAACCTCAGCGTCAACAACAGTCTCGGCCACGTCGTCTGCAGTCATGAACTGTGTTGCCTCCTCCGGCTTGACGGTGTCTACAACCACCGGGGCCACGTATTTGACCACGGTCTGCTGTTCTGCCGGCGGTGGCGGTGGTGGCGGTGGTGGCGGAGCGGCTTCCTCCTGCTGAATATCGTTGGCCATCTCGGCGATAACCTCGTTGGCATCCCTTGCTTTGACAAGGGCAATATTCTTAGCCCTGATATAAGGTACAATTGCGGCCGTTAGAATTATGACAATGCCTATAATTATTGATAAAGTCATTGTCTTGGCATATTTCCTGCGAATATCGTAGGCGCCATATTCCTTATTCCTGTTCTCGAAGACTATGTCATCAAGACTAGGGTATCGTTTCTTTTCGTTTGCCATATCCTTGTCCCTTCTATTGTGCTGAACCTGAGGCCGTAGCTGCAGCTGCAGCTGCATCCCTGTTAAGGGCATCAACAACCAGCTTTTCCTCAATCCAGTCTATATCAGTAAATATATAACGGGCAATACCTACGATGGACATTTCATCAATGATATCGACGAAATTCTTGTATTTTGACGTCTTGTAGGCTTTTATAAGAACGATCGGCCCAGTATCATCATCCTTTTTAAGCTGACTGATAGCGCTTCGCATGGAGTCCTGCTTGATATCGATCTTTCCCGAGATAACATCTTTCTCGAACTGGTCGATCTTACGGAACAGTGCTCTGTTTCTTTCCAGAAGAATCTGGCGTATTCCTTCTGCGCTGAAGTCAGTTTCCTGAAGAACTGTGACATCCGGGTCGGCTTTGCCGGGATACCAGAATACCTTGTCATCAGGACCAAGGATAATATTGAGAGTACGGCTGTCAGCAATCTTGGGAGGGTCTACTTTCTCATCCTTCTTTATCTTTTCAGGAAGAACGATTTCCATGACCTTCGGTTTGCTGAAAGCTGCTGTTAGCATGAAGAACGTGATGAGGAGACTCATGAGGTCAACCATCGGCGTCATATCCACGCGGGCATCACCTTTTTTCGGTTTCTTCTTTCCGCCCTTGCTTTTTTCCTCTACTTGAATGTCTGCCATCTTACTCAGTTATTTGTTCTTCGGTAATTTCAACTGCTCTCAGATTGGTGATCAGGTTAAACCTGTTCACGTTCTTGTCCTGCAGAATATCCAACACTTTTTTTACCACCGGAAATTCAACATCGGCATCGCCCTTGATCATGGTATTCACAGCAGGGTTAACCTGACGTGCGAACAGAATCCATAACGCAAGCTGGTTGTCAGTGGAATCGATAGGAACGCCTGTTTCAAGGGCAGTTTTATCTTCAGAATTCTTGGCAGCAAGATAAGCTTTCATTTCCTGTATAGGAACACCAACGGATGTACCTGTCTTCTCAAACTTGCGAAGTTCATCCTCTGTAAACTCAATGTTGTATCTCTTACCCATCTCGGCAAGGATCTTAGGACGGAATTTGAGAATGGTATCCGGTCCGTTATCAACATTGAAGAATATCCGGTTGTCTTTCGCGATGAGAACGGTCATAACGTTGGCATCCATCATCGGTTTCTCCGAAACAGAAAAAGGTGTATCAACAGGGGCCGACTCAGTAGGCCTGAATGTTGCTGTCAGGATGAAGAATGTGAGCAGCAACGTAAACAGGTCCACCATCGGCGTCATGTCGATTCGTGGCGATTTGGCTCCTAATTTAATCTTTGGCATCTTCTAATTCCTTTCTTTTATAGACCAAAAGAATAAATTCGGCAGACTATTTTCTAATTGACGCGGCGAAGGTCTGTGTCAGACTGAAGCCAGCCTCATCAATTTTAAAGACATAACCGTCAATTCTTGATGAGAACATGTTAAAGAAGATAATAGCCAGGGTTGAACCTGTAATACCGAATGCAGTATTAACAAGAGCCTCGGAAATACCGGTTGAGAGGGCGAGAGCATCAGGAGCACCTGACTGGGCAAGGGCTGCAAATGCACGGATCATCCCGATAACCGTTCCGATAAGACCTATAAGCACTGAGATGGATGCAATGGTTGAAAGCATGACCATATTCCTTGAGAGGGTCGGCAGCTCGAGTGCTGTTGCCTCTTCCAGAGCCTGTTTCATTGAGGTGATCTTCTGGTCTTTTTCAAGTTCTGTGTCATGTTCAAGAGCGCGGTAGCGTGAGAGACCGGCTTTTACAACGTTAGCAAGTGAACCCTTCTGCTTGTCGCATGCAACGATTGCATCTTCAATTCTGTCTTCTGTAAGCATGTGCTGAAGATTTGCAACAAATACATTGAGTCTTGCTTTCCCTTTTACTCTTGTGAGAGTAATCCATCTTTCAACCGTGAAGATGAGGAGGGTAATAACGATAGTTATAAGTACAGGCACTATAACACCTCCCTTGTACATAAGTCCAAGAAGGTTACCCTGCAGTGGATGACCTTTGGGATTGCCACCTTCAAAGTTTACCGGATTACCCAGTACTCTGGTGAAAATAAGATAAGCAACAATAAATGCCAGAATAATTGATAGAGGTGCAAAAAGCGACTGCCATACACCGCTGGACGACTTGGATTTTTTACTCATTTTAGTATTCTTTTTAGTTGGTTTAAGTAAACAGTTTGCAAAAATAATTATTCTCAAATTCTTTTACAATAGTCACAGTTAATTAGATGCAACTTTAAGCTTATATGTTTTACACGTTCTACTTTTCCAGAGAGGCGTTATATGTTCTCCTTTTCGTGACCGGTACCTCTATTGTCTGATAACCCTTGGCACTTATTACCAGTGTCTCGGAGGCTTCGGGCATAACAAACTTGTATTCACCCCTTGCATTGGTCCATGCTTCGGCTGCTGTATCCTTTACCCTAACTGATGCTCCGGGTATTGGTTCACCCGATGAATCGGAGATTACACCTGTGATCTCATTGGGATGAGCTTTCGGAATTGCGCTTCTCTGCAGCTGGTTGATATACTGTATTGTAGACCTGGCCGCTTCGTTGCCCGGCTCTACGGCCAGTATCTTATTATTCTCTTCAATAGCCTTGGCGTATTCACCCATGGTCATATACATAGTGCTGAGTGAGCTGTGGGCCCTGACAACATAATCAGGGGAGAGGTTCATCATCCTGTTGTAGTAGGCTTTTGCATCATCATACCTCTTATTCTGCAGCGCTTCATAACCAAGGTACCTCATGGCATCGTACATCTCCTTGACGTTCTTGACTGAGTCGGCAGCTGCCTTCTGGAGCAGGGCTTCGAACCTCGGCTTGGCCAGCCCCAGTTCAGAATCGGGATCTTTTGCAGAGGCTGTATTGGCCATCCAGAGATAACCCTGGAGGTTGTCAGGGTACTTTTCTATCATCTTGCTGAACACTTCGGTAGCTTTATCAAAAGCTTTGTCCTGATAATAAGCCCTGCCTACCTGTATATAGTCATTCTCACTGTCTTTTCCCTTATCGAGGAGCCGTTCCCATGTAGCTGCAGCATCTGCATACTTGCGGGCGGCATACTGAACCGATCCCTTCTCATAGATGAGGTTAAGGTCTTCCTCGTCAGTAAAGTTTATTGCATTGTCATAAGCTTCGAATGCCCTGGTAAGTTCAGATTCTGCTTCTGTGATACTTGCATGAGCGGCGTCGACCCTGGCTTTCAGGGCGTCTATATCAGCCTTGGCCTTCTCTTTTGCCGGACCTTTGGTGGCCGGATACCTGGCTTCAAGCTTACTTAGTTCTGCAGCTTCATTGTCAGCTTCTATGACCTGCTTGCTGTAGTCCTGGTTCTTCCTGGCAAGGATCCTTGCATAGTAGATGTAGTCTTTCTTGATAATACGGTCAGCGTCGAGGTTGGCAAAAAGCTTGTCCATATATGCCTTGGCAACATCAAAATTGCCCTCCTCGTATGCAGAATAGCCTGCAATACGGTTCATATATGTCCTTGAGTTGTCAACAGCAAATATCTCCTCCACGTTCTTTATCACCTCCTGGTACTCTTTTGCGTAGTAGAGTGCATTCACGTACCTGATCTTCGCAGGTATGTTACCGGCAGTGAGCTCAAGGTATTTCTCGAAGTATTTCTTTGACTCGTTGAATCTACCTGCCATGGAATATAGCTGACCCAGTTCCCTGTATGCAGGAGCATAGTTCTGGTCAAGAGCAATAGCCTGTTCATAATAGGGTATTGCAGCCATCAGGTTACGCCCCTTGACATAGATGCTTCCTATTTTCATATTGGCAGTGGGAGACTGCAGATCCCAGTCCTGTGCAAGATTATAGTTCTTGATTGCCTTGGATCCGTCGTTGACAAGAATGTAAATATCACCTGCTATGATGTATACTTCACTGTTTCTCGGGTCAATCTGCAGAGCCTCTCTGATAAAAGGAAGTGCCTTGCTGGTATCAACCTGTTCAAAACGAATAAATGATTCGGCAATCTTGGCAAGGGTATAAGCATAGCTCTTCGGATCTTTGATCTTGGTTACCTTCTTGTAGGGAGGGAGGAGCTGATCAGCTTTCTCTCTCAGCTCTTCAGCCTTTGCATTATCACCTTTGTAGAATGCAACCTTTGCAAGTCCGACATAGTTCAGGGGATCAGCCGGGTTGGCATCCACACCCTTGTTGAAAATATCGGAAGCCTCTTTGGTTGCTACATTCAGCGAGTTGGAAATAGTATCAGCAAAGTAGTTCAGCAGCGTGTTCTCTCCATAGTGGAAATAGATAATGCTGTTGGTTGGTTCATTACTGATCAGTTGCTGGAACAGTGTCTCCGCTTTATCATACTGTTCATTTTTCGTCAGGGTTATAGCCTCCTCGAGCGTCTGGGCTTTCAGTCCGCTTCCAAAGACCATACAAAATACCGCTGCGGGCAGCAACGCGAGTTTCATACTTCTATTAATCATTGTTATCATGTTTGGTTACTCTTTTTTTGTCTGTATAATCCTGATAGGCATTGTTGCAGGAACAAGCCCCGATTTAAGTATTATCCTCTGACCTTTTTCCCCGGCCACAAAGCTCACAAATCCCGACCCGAGGCCTGAGAACGATTCCCTCGAATTCATATTCACCTCCCTGGTGAAGGGGTAGGTTTTGTCATATATAGATCCCTGTACCGGCAGGTAAAATGTTGATTCATCAAGATAAGGCATTGAGACAGCTGCTATCTTAATCTTATTCAGCAAAGAGAGACTGAGCGAATCGTCACCGTCACTTATCCAGTTGACACTAACAATTCCGATAGCGCCATTGCTGCCGGACACATAGTCTATAACTTCGGGATTACTTTTTACGGCGAAGAAGTTCGGAGCAGGTTTCTCCGGCAGATCGAATTTCTCCCTGAAATATCTGATATTGCCCGAATGCATATTGTCGAAGACAATGTTTATAGGCCCCATCTTTGATTTGGGGTTGATCTGTTTCCAGTCGGTGATCGCACCGGTGAATATATCTTTTACGTTTTGATAAGTCAGGAGGGAATCTGCGTTGTTTTTATTAAGAACAAGGGCAAGGGCATCATATGCTACCACTGTAGTGCGCACTACTGTCTGAATGTCAAGCAGAACCTTTCTCTGTTCTTCTGAGGGAGCCCATGATGAGACTATCACCTTTACGGAATCGTTGAGGAAATATGCCACAAGTTCGTTTTCAGGCTTATAAACGGGCCTGATCTGCGCGTAGCTGTACAGAGCTGTAAATGTATCTATCTCTGCATCAATGATCGGACGGAATGATTCATCGGATCCGATGACTATATTACCGGAGGTCGGAGTTTCCCTTAACGCCGTAGTTCCTCTGTTTTTGCAGCCTTCAAATGTCATAAGGGCGATGAGCAGGAGCAGGCCGGGAACAATTAATAATATGTATCTCAGTTTTTTCATTCCTTTATAGTTTTCAACTAACTATGGGCCACAATATTAATAATTATCTCTTAATCTTGTTTTCAGAATTAAGGGAAAAATTCATAATAGTACCAATATGGTCAGATGCAAAGCATGTGCCAATAATACTTATGACCGTTAAGCAAGATGCCTCCCCACGCTGAACTGACGAATTATTCTTCCTGATCATCCTTGCTGAAAAAGCTCTCCTTAATCTTTTCATAAGACACAAAAACCCTGTATATAGCATACACTATCAGGGGAACCGCAAGTACTATCCGGAGGGCTTTGTCGATATCAAAGAGTGTTGTAGTGAGCAAAAATATCGCGAGGCCGAAATAGAAAAAAACCATCATAGTGCCGAAAATGGCAAAAATCTTGTCGTACATTTTACTGCTGTTCATCGCTTATGTCTTAATCTCACAAATATATGATTTATATCTTTTTTGTTGCAGGCATAACCTTAATAAATTGGCAAAAAAGAGAGCTGCACGGGGCAGCTCTCTTATATCTGCGACTTAGATATCAGTTATTTCGTGGCATTTTCCAGCCTCTTCATAATTGAGAAAATGAATGTGGCGGAGAGGAGGCAGCAAACGATAAACACTGCCCAGAGCTGCCAGAGATCCACCTTGTCCCACAGCTTGCTGCCGACGAACAGAAGCTTGTTACCCACGGCTGTTGCCAGAAGCCATCCTGCCTGCATCATTCCCTGGAACCGTGAAGGAGCCACCTTGGATACAAATGAGAGGCCCATCGGGCTCAGGAAGAGTTCTGCCACCGTCAGGATCAGGTAACTGCTTATAAGCCAGTAGGGACTTACCCTTAGTGCTTCCGAAACGGGGGACCCGGCAAGAGAAGAAGGTGAGGGTAGCTTAACGGATGAGATAAGCACCACCATAAAGCCGACTGCCGCTATTATCATTCCAATGCCGATTTTCTTCGGCGTTGAAGGCTCGATATTCTTTTTGTTCAGCCATGCAAATACTCCCATCACCGGGAATGTGAGAGCCACGATGAAGAGCGGGTTGAACGACTGAAATACTTCGGGTTCTATTGAGTTCAGCTGATCGGCACGGGTCATGAACAGGTAGGCAAGAATGAATGCAACTACGAAAAGGACACCTCCCGCTATTCTCGTCGGCATCTTTACCGTTTTTCCCACAAGAATTACCAGACCGGCTATCGAACCTATCACTGCCAGCATGGAGGGCAGGGTGAAGAACAGATATGTAAACGATCCAACCTGTTTTGCGGTGTAGTCCCTCGCGAACAGGGTAAGGGTAAGTCCGTTCTGGTGGAATGACATCCAGAAGAAAACCACAACAACAAATACCAGTATAAGCGAAGAAACACGTGCATATTCATCTTTTTTGGCAGTGGTAAGCATCCACGTTATGAAACCTGCAAAGAGACCAAAGGCAAGACCTGATGCCCATCCGACAATAAACTGAAGGCCGAAAGCAAATATCGCCATCGCAATAACTGCATATATCAGAGGCCTCAGCTCAAATTCGATTGTGTTGGCTGATTCACTGCTGGCTTTGGCAGGTTTCTCCTTGTTGGGCAGGAGCCTGTTAAAGAACACATATACCAGCAGGGAGATGACCATTGCGACGGCTGCAATGCCGAATGCATAGTTATAGCCTCTCGAGAAGACGTCAAGGTAGCTGTTAGAGAAGGAGGCAAGATCTGTTACCGGACCGGCTATGTTTACCTTGTCAGCCAGGGTCTGGAATTCCTGGAGCTTCGACGGATCTGTCAGTAACCCCCCGTTAAACTGGTGACACAGAGCGGGCAGGCTTCCGTCATGTAAGAATCCGTTTGCCCGGAGCCACCAGTTTCTGACACCGTTGGCAGCAAAAGGAGCAAAGAATGCACCGACGTTGATACCCATATAGAAAATCATGAAGGCAGTATCCCTGAGCTTGGAATACTGGGGGTTATCATACATCTGGCCAACGACAGCCTGAAGGTTGCCTTTGAAGAGACCGTTCCCAAAAGCGATGGTGAAGAGGGCTATCACGGTAAATGTGAGAGTCATGCCTGGTACGGCCATCAGGACATACCCTGCAAACATAATGATGATACCAAACAGTATTACTGTCTTGTATTTTCTGGTTGAGTCGGCAAGAATACCGCCGACCAGGGCAAGAGCATAAATACTGAAGTAAAACCAGCTGTAAATATCTCCCGCTTTTTCGGCAACTAAGCCGTACTTGGCCTGCAAAAAGAGCACCAGGATCGCCATCATGGTATAAAAGCCGAAACGTTCTCCCATGTTGGCGAAAAAGGCAACCAGCAGTCCTTTTGGATGGTTTTTGAGCATAATTCTTTGTATTAAGTTGGTTTCTTTTATTCTGACGCTGACAAATATATTAATCTTTTTAATTTGGAACGAAGCATTATATCTTAGCTGTAATAATTTTGCATTGACTATAATTTTATATTTGTGCCATCGGTATTAAGCTGAAATCTATGAAGATATTCACATCCGCTGAGATAAGAGAGATTGATGCAGCCACAATCCGTCTTGAACCTGTCACCCCTGCAGGATTGATGGAGCGTGCGGCAACAACAATGTTCCAGCGTTTAAAGGACCTTATTGCACCGGAAAAGAAAATAAATGTGTTTTCCGGACCTGGGAACAACGGGGGTGATGGACTGGTTCTTGCCAGGCTGCTTCATGAAGATGGTCACCAGCTAAGGGTATTTATTGTTGAGACAGGATCGGCTCACAGCAGTGAGTTCCGGTTGAATGCCGACAGGCTTGAGAGAACAGGTGTTACCCCGGTGATAATAGCTGACCCCGGGACAATTCCCCTGATTGGAAAGGATGAAGTGGTGATTGACGCCATTTTCGGGACAGGCCTCAGCAAACCACCTGCCGGTGTAGCAGCAGAAGTCATACGGAGAATAAACCTGAGCGGTGCCTATATCATCTCTGTAGATGTTCCGTCGGGCCTGTACTGTGAAGACAACGGGGGAGTGAACCGGGAGTTTATCATCAGGGCTTCACAGACTATTACGTTTCAGTTTCCGAAACTTGCATTTATGTTTGCCGGTAATGAAGAGCAGGCAGGCACCTGGGAGGTGTTGGACATAGGTCTTCACGCTGACACTATTTCCCTTATGGCAACTCCCTTTCATTATGTTGTCCGGGAAAATGTAAGGCCTATTCTTCAGAAGAGAAGGAAGTTTGATCACAAGGGGACCTTCGGACATGCCCTCATTATAGCAGGCAGCTATGGCAAGGCAGGTGCAGCAACACTTGCTGCCGGGGCAGCCCTTCGTACCGGTGCCGGTCTCGTCACAGCACATACGCCGGCTTCTTCAGTACTGGCTTTACAGGCAGCGCTTCCCGAGGCCATGGTATCACCGGACCCCGGTACGGGGAATATCACTTTACTCCCGGACCTGGCACCTTACGATGCAGTGGGTGTGGGGCCGGGACTGGGAACGGACCCTGATACGGTTGCAGTACTTCAGAAGCTGCTTGAGAAAGCCGGCATTCCACTTGTCATTGATGCAGACGCACTGAATATTATGGCCAGGCACCGCGAACTGCTTGACATCATACCCCGGGGCTCAATACTTACGCCTCATCCCGGGGAGTTCAGGAGACTGGCGGATACCGACTGCAATGATTACCGGCTCATGGAGCAGCAGCGTGCTTTTGCCGCAAAATACAACTGTATTGTTGTGCTCAAAGGGGCCCATACCTCCATTGCGGTACCCGAAGGTGAGGTGTTCTTCAACAGTACAGGTAACCCGGGAATGGCTACAGGTGGCAGCGGAGACGTTCTGACGGGAATGATAACATCCCTGTTGGCTCAGGGTTATGCCCCTGCCGATGCAGCCCTGGCTGGTGTGTACCTGCATGGCCTGGCAGGAGATGTGGCTCTCAGGATACATTCGGAAGAATCCGTTATTGCGGGTGATATACTGATGAACATCGGAAGGGCTTTCCGTGAGACACAATTCAACAGCTTCAGTATGTACTTATAATGAACGATATGAAAAGATCACTTTTTATAATTTTCCCGGCACTCATGGCTTTTGCATATGGCTGCACCAGCATGTCAAAGAATGCCGACAGCGATATTGTGGTACTGCCGCTGGGCGGTGATGTAAAAGTCACCGAGGGAAGTATTGTATATGCACTCCCGCAGACGGTTTTCGAGATTGACATAGCTGCCGAAAAGATGATCGAAGTCCCGGGACCATACGCTGCCTACGCCGGTGAGATGATAGGACTTGACAATGTGATAAAGGATGAAAACGAGATATGGACACTGACTGACATTAGCATGAGATCGGTAGAAGAACTCGATCCGCGCCAGTTTTATGTTATTCAGGGTACAACACTTATGCAGACGAACCTGTTGAAGCTGAAAGAGAGCGGTCTTGTTCTTGATATAAATCCGGACATTTACCTCGGTTCAGGCCAGTCTCATATCAGGGAGAGCTCAGAGTACAATGGCCTGCTCTTCCCTGACCGGGGAGCAAATGAATATGTCCTTACCAGGACTGATACCGCTTACCGGATAGTTAAGGCTGATACTGCGTTTATACGTGTTCCGTACCTGGTTCAGATGAAGAAGGGGATGACTGTCGCCCAGGAGGCCAGGGAGGCAGCCGACAGGCTCCTTGAACTTCGCGAAGGCAGGCACATGATACTTACCGGGGAGACAAATATCTTCCCGCAGGATGGCGCTGCCATTGATGAGATAAACAGGCTGGAGAGAGAATATACATCACTATTTGCAGGCAAAACATGGTCTGAGATAAGACACTTCCGCATATGGTTTATTCCGGATCCGGACATGGCAGGGGAGAAGAGCGTCCTCTTCTATTTTTCTGAGACAGACGGAGTAAAAACATCGGGCCAGGGCGGCAAACCGGTGTATATTGAGCTGGTACCGTCAGGAAAGACCAGGGAGCTGAACCTGGTGGTGCAACCGGCTACCTCACAGAAAGACCTGGTTGTAAGCGACAGGCTCTACTACAGGGTCCCTGATGTAGCCCGGATAGACATTACCTCCGGGGATGAGATACTGTATACTGCACGTAAGCTGGTCTATCAGTTCGGAAATACCGTGGTATTGCCATCTAATTTTATTATAGGCAGGTAATAAGGTATATAGGGTAATTGAATGACCGCACTGGCAGGCTGTCGCCTGGTCGTATTGCATTTGAATGGCCCGGGGAAGCACCCCCTCCGGCTGTCACCTGGGTGCGTCAGATTCAATAAGATCAATAAAGGCTTTCTCCCGCTTCGAAATGTGAAAGTTTTCTGTTATCCTTTGTCGGGCATTGTGTCCCAGGTTGTCACAAACACTACTGTCGGTGTTTAATATCTCATCGAATCTCTTCCTGAGATAATCCTTCCCGGAATGATGGATCAGATAGCCGGTGTCTCCTATGATATGTGGTATGGCGCCTACTGACGAGCCTATGGGTACGCAACGGCATAGCATAGCTTCACAGAGCGCATTGGGGAATCCCTCGGAGACAGAAAGCTGTAATACATAGCGGCTTGACTCGAGAAAAGTAATGAAAAGCTCCCGGGTAAGGTATGGATAGATGGTCACATTGTCAGGGATGTTGCCCATGCGGCTTTTTATCCAGTCCGGGATACCTATTATAGTAAAGGCAGCCTGCCGGTATTGTTCTGCCAGGTAAATAACAAGGTCTATCCCCTTGACCTTTAGCCTGGGCATGCTGCCGACAGTGGCCAGGACAATAAAGGTGTTCTCAATCTTCTTGCCAGGATCACCATTGAACAGGCCAGGATCAAAACCATTGTATATCACCCTGTGGGGAGTAGTTATGCCGGGAAAGAAGTATTTATATCCCTGCATCGGATAGTCACTTTTCTCGAGGTAGTTATACTTACTTATGACAAGAGTATCGTCAACAGGGATAAGTTCACGACAGAGCTGAAACGACCATCTGATAAAGGTTCGCATTACCGGCTTCCTGAGGCTTCCGTAATTTAATGAGGGAAAGGAGACACAGTCTGTACCTCCGGGAATGATATACACAGGTCTCCCGGCAATCCTGCCAAGAAGGGCAGGAAGGAATGACCAGTACCCGCCAAACATAACGAAAACCGCCCTGGCTTTGGGAAGGAATCTCAACAGAAAAAGTAACTGCCTGAGGAAGTTCAAAGGGGTCATACTCTTAACCTTCCATTCGTGACCGGGAGTGATGACAGTGTAACGGTGTGAAAGAAAGTCAATATCCTTCCTTATGAATGAAGATTTCTCGGGGTATATGTAAAGTATGATCTCCTTCATGATCCGGTGCTTAGAACCTTATGAGGAGAAACCTGATCCTGGCCAGAAGCTTTCTTATAACAATATGGTATTTGGGAAGCGGGGAGAGGGTTACCGGACTTTTTTTCCTGAGAGTGATAACGGCATAATCATGTTCCCTGTCGAAGAGGGAATACGAGACATAACTGACTGGCACAAGATCTGCAGTGAAGGCATTGCCGAGCAATGATGCAGCTTCGATGGATTGATCCACAATCTGAAGCTGTTCGGGAGTAGTCAATCTGATATAGTCCAAAGCCCGGGGGTGTGGAATATGTATCAGGATCACGGACCTGTCATGCATAAGAGAGGCAAGTAAGACAAAAAGTTCCTTATGTTGGGAGACAGGAATGTGCTCGAGTACATCAGGCAGGATGATGAAGTCAAACAGGCCGGAATGCGTGAAATCGGTCATATCTGACACATGGAAGCTGACATTACGGAAATTTCCGAGTCTTTTTTTAGCTATCGCTATCGATTCCGGACTTATGTCAACAGCCACTACTTCCCCCTTTTTCAGATACCTGAGGAGTAATCCTGTGAGTGTCCCGATGCCGCATCCTATTTCAAGGACCCTGCTGTTTTTCTGCAACCCGGCATCCTTGAGAAAACCCATTATCCTGTAATGTCTCAGGTTAACGCTGGTTTTTATCTGGTCCGGTGCAAAGTCATCATACCATTTGCCTATCTGTTCACGCGTTTCCATTTTCAGACAAAAAAATAACCGCAGCCTTTATAGGCTGTATGGCAAAAGTAGATTTTTTTACCGGTTGAGCTCCGGTAATATGGAGATTATTGGGCTTTGCCTTTGAAAGTTTTCATGAAATCCTCGTAGCTCTGCTTCTGCCAGCTGGTGCCGGCAAAATACATAAGCATGGGTTCAATCTGCACCGGGGTCTTATATCCTGATACGGGCGTAATAAGCTCGCTGTCAGCGGTAAGGAAGACTACGGTAGGGTAGCCCATGTTTCCCTGGAGGAGAGCATATGCAAGCTGATGGGTTTTGCCAAGGCTTCCGTCGTTGATGAATTTCCTTCCCTGGAAGGTCACCGGATCTTTCCCTTCAGCATTGAATTTAACAGCATAGTATTTTGTGTTGAGGATTTCTGCAATAACCGGATTGGAGAAAGTGTCTTTGTCCAGTTTTTTACACCAGCCGCACCAGTCAGTATATGCATCGACGAATATAGGACGCGGATTCGATTTGGCAAGCGCAGCAGCCTCCTCTATCGAATACCATTTAACTGCTCCGGCCTGGCTGTAAAGAAGCATAGCCGGAGCTGCAAGTAAAAGTCCAAGGATTAGTTTCTTCATGTTTTATAGATAATTACGATTTATTTTACTTCCTGAAATTTGATTGTGCAAAAATAGCAAATCAGTTCTATAACGAAAATAATGCCACAAAGTTCAGGTGTCATGTTTTTGGCATCGATTATTGGAATGATTTTTTATACATTTACAGACCTTCAATTTTTACTACTTAATAACTGATTATGGAAAAAATACGCAAAACCCTTGCTGACTCCAAAGCAGCGAGATGGACTGCCCTGGCAGTTGTAGCCTTTACCATGCTATGCGGTTACTATCTGACCGATGTCATGGCTCCACTCAAAACCATGCTTGAGCAACAGCTTTCATGGACCAGCAACGAATATGGAAACTTCACAGGGGCCTATGGATGGTTCAATGTTTTCCTGCTGATGCTCATTATCGGAGGTATCATTCTTGACAAAATGGGAGTGAGGTTTACCGGCAAGCTGGCAACCATCCTGATGGTAGTGGGTACGGCAATCAAGTTCTGGGCTTTGCAGACACATGCACTTGACGGTCATGTGCTGCTTGGCATGAAAACTCAGGTCTGGGTTGCCGGTCTAGGTTATGCTACTTTTGGTGTCGGCGTGGAGACAGCGGGGATTACGGTTTCTAAAATTATAGTAAAATGGTTTAAGGGCAAGGAGCTTGCCCTTGCTATGGGCCTCGAGATGGCCACGGCAAGGCTGGGTACCATGCTTGCCCTTCAGACTTCAGCGCCCATAGCGAAAGCAATGGGTCATGTATCTATGCCTGTGCTTATGGCTATGATACTTCTCTGTATTGGCCTGATCGCCTTTTTTATCTATTGCGGAATGGACAAGAAGCTTGATGAGTCAAGGGAGATTGCAAACAAGGATTTTCCTGTCGAGGAGGAGGAGAGCTTTAAGCTTAAGGATATAGGATTCATACTAAAAAACAAAGGCTGGTGGTATATTGCCATTTTATGTGTGCTCTTCTATTCGGCCGTATTCCCATGGATCAAATATGCCGCTGACCTGATGGTCAACAAGTTCAATCTCTCTCCCGAAACGGCGGGGTTGATACCGTCACTTCTGCCTCTCGGCACAATGGTACTCACTCCTTTCTTCGGTAACCTCTATGACCGTAAGGGCAAGGGTGCAACAATTATGATCATTGGCGCAGTGCTTATCATCTTCGTCCATGCCATGTTCTCCCTGCCGGCAGTGAACAAGCCCTGGATGGCTGTCATTCTGGTAATAATCCTCGGAATAGGCTTTTCTCTCGTACCATCTGCCATGTGGCCCTCAGTGCCAAAGATCATACCTGAAAGACAGCTCGGGACAGCATACGCTTTGATCTTCTGGGTACAGAACTGGGGACTGATGGGCGTACCTATTCTGATAGGCTGGGTGCTTCAGAAGTTCTGCATCACAGGCTCGCACATCATTGACGGAGTGTCGGTCCCGACATATAATTATACTTTGCCTATGATGATCTTTGCAGCATTTGGAGTGGTGGCACTCCTCTTTGGCTTCCTGCTCAAAGCTGAAAACAGGAAGAAGGGATATGGCCTGGAGATGCCCAATATTGTAAAAGAATAATCAAATCAAAATAAATTATGAGTGATATTAAGAATCTTGAACCTAAGCTTTTATGGAAATATTTCCATGAGATAACACAGATACCGCGCCCCTCGAAGAAGGAGCAGAAGATGACGGAGTTCATGAAGAAGTTCGGCCTTGATAACGGACTCGAAACCATTGTTGACAAGACAGGTAATGTTATCATAAGGAAGCCGGCAACCAGTGGAATGGAAGACCGTAAGGGAATCATCCTCCAGGGACATCTTGACATGGTTCCGCAGAAAAACTCTGATAAGAAATTCGACTTTGAAAAAGACCCTATCGAGACCCGGATTGACCAGGGCTGGGTGAAGGCAAATGGTACTACCCTCGGCGCTGATAACGGCATGGGTGTTGCCGCTGCCATGGCTGTGCTGACAGATCCAAAGTTAGTTCACGGCCCCGTTGAGGCTCTCTTCACTGTTGACGAGGAGACCGGAATGACCGGTGCCAAGAACCTCAGGAAAGGTGTTCTCAAGGGAGAGATACTGCTGAACATGGACTCTGAAGACGAAGGTGAACTCTATGTGGGTTGTGCGGGAGGTGTCGATGTAAGCGCAACAAGAAGCTATAAGCAGGAGAAAACTCCGGCAGGAATGACAGCTTACAAGCTGGAGCTCAAAGGTCTGAAAGGAGGCCACTCAGGTCTTGATATTCATCTCGGGAAGGCAAATTCCAATAAGCTTATGTTCAGGTTCTTCCAGCAGGCAGAACATGATTTCGGGATGCGGATCGCCGACTACCGCGGAGGCGACCTGCGTAATGCAATCCCCCGTGAAGCTTTTGCAACGATAGCAGCACCGACAATCAGGAAAGCCGAGTTTGAAAAGTTCATTAAGGGTTATGAGAAGATGTACAGGTCTGAATTTATGGATGTTGACCCGGATATCAGGCTGACGGCAAAAGAATGTGAGCTGCCGGCCATGGTCATGAATGAGGGAGATCAGTACAGGATAATCAGGGGTGTTTTTGTCTGCCCAAATGGGGTCCAGAGGATGAGCACAAGTATGCCCGGTGTTGTAGAGACTTCAAATAACCTGTCTGTCGTCAGGATCGGTGAAGGCCAGTTTGAGGCTTACTGCCTGACAAGGAGCTCGGTGGAGACAGCCAAGGAGGCTACAGCATGGAAAATAGCGGCCGGCTTCCAGCTCGCGGGTGCAGAGGTAACTCTCTCGGGCAACTACCCGGGATGGAACCCCAATATGAACAGTGCTATCCTTGTCACAATGAAGGATACCTATAATAAACTATATGGTAAGATTCCCGAGATTAAGGCCATTCATGCCGGGCTGGAGTGCGGAATTATTATGGGACCGTATCCGAAGCTTGACTCTATCAGCTTCGGACCAACCATCCGCTACCCTCACAGTCCTGATGAGAAGGTGGAAATTGCCTCGGTTGAGAAGTTCTGGAACTTCCTTGTAGCTACTCTCAGGAATGCTCCAAAGGCGTAAGGATTCCTGGTAGAGGCTACCGGATATAACAAAGGAGCAGGTCATACAGACCTGCTCCTCTTTTTTTGTGCTGTTACCGGATTACAATAAATAATGTGGCCATGCTTCGGCGCTTGCCATGCCCGGGATATTCACATGCTTCAGAACACAAGCACTATCTGTTGCCGTTCTCTTGATGTCCATGCCTGTATTCCTTCAGCTTTTTGCCAGACATCATTATCAGGATCACCTGCCTCTATCGTATAAGGACCGTAGAAAAACACTCCCGGCTGATATGAGTTGCCGCTGATCCTGAGGTTATAGATCATCTCGCCGGTACTTTCACTGATGACCCTGATGACCGGGTCTGACAATCCTCTTGTAACCACTTCCGGCAACCACCCGACAATCCTTCTGCCATAGTTATCTGCCTGTTTAATGTTTACCGGCCATCCGGGGAATGGCTTATCCCTGTCAGGGTCAGCATAACCGGGCCAGTTGACAAGTTCTATCTCCCTGGTGGTCCTGTTAAAAGTGACAGAGCTGTAGCCGGTGACCAGCTCGTTGTGTCTTGTGGGGGATACCTTGCTTTTATGCGGGTTGGCTACAGCATATACCGTCATCTTGTTACCGAATCCGTCGCTGAATTCTCCTGTATAGGGAGGGGCACTGTCAATTCTGTTCCTGCCGGGCACCGGGGGAAACCATCTTCTCGGGAAATAATTACCTGAAGCCGGTGAGACGATTGCGTAACCGGCATCGCCCCAGCTGTCAGTGCCATATTGAATTGTTGATGGCAGGTGCTGGTCGCCGCAGATGTGGACGGCAAATGCCTTACGGATTATTTTCAGGGCTTTGTTACGCCCACTCTGGGGCCATCCGTCGGAGTCAAAATCGGCGATAATCTTGTCACCTTCGACATAGCTGCCTGAGTCGGGTATCTCCAGGTATCTTACAACAGCATCGCTTGTTGCAGAATCAGGCAGTGTAGCCAGGTTTGCCCAGAGTGTCTGTGACAGCACTGCCTTCATCCATGTTTTACCTGTCCAGTCTTCTGCCCACTCCCTGAGAAAAGAATACTGGCGGTCGCCAAGGAGCGTTGCCTCTTCCGTGTCAGCCTGTCTCGCAGGGTTCCAGTATGGGTTCTGCACCCAGCCGTTAACTATCGCGGCGGCCGGCAGCAGCCCGGCAGGTGCCGATTTGAATTTACGGTCCTCTATGATTGCCATGCTTACTCCGCCAACGTTACACTCTGTGAAGTAGACACCTATCCCTTGCTCCGCCGGTTGAGGGTCAAAGGGGTCGGGCAGGTGACTGGTCTGTGTCTTCTGAACCATATTTACAAAACGGGCCGGCATGCGGTAACCGCCAGCATCCTGTGCAGCAGCTCCCGCCAGTCCGGGAGGAGTTGGTCTGCCTCCGCATCCCCACAGGTTACCCTGGTAAACATCATGGTCATCAGGGATGGTCACTGAGGGGATTGTGGTTGTCAGGTCGCGGTAAGTATAACACCACAGATACCATTTGTACAGATAATCCTCAATGGCCTCTTTCCCGAACACGGCAGCAGTGGGAGAGGCGCTCTCATATACCTGGTCGCCTGCAAAGAACAGCATATCGGGCTTCTGCTTTATAAGGTTCATTGTCATCCGGGTATGAGGGTAAAGGACAGCCCATTCGAAGGGGAAGTATCCTGCATCAATACCTGCCCACCTTTGCGGGTCAGGCCTGATGACCTGTTCGATGCAGGATAATGACAGGATCTTAATTTTCTCTTTCCCTACCGGGTCATGTTTTACTATTCCCTTGAGGGTGTTGACAGAGCCTTTGCCGAAGATGTAACGGGCTACCAGCCGGTATGGCCGGTCTTCACTGCCACGGAAATCCCTGAGAACGAATTCCGCAGTATAGGATGGTGTATCAACGGCAGCACTGGCTACTGTCTGCCACCTGCCCTCGTCGGTGAACTGAAGCTCCACTGAGTCGCAAATCTCTTTTGTGACAGGCATGAGCTGAGCCGTCATTTTCAAAGTGCCCCTGCTCAGGGTATATTGTGCTGTGACTATCGGGCCTGTATTTCTTTCCCTGTGACTAAGCAGACGAGACCCTCTCACCTCCCAGTGAGCGAATGAGAAAGTACTGTTGTTCTCTCCCTTTCCCGGGTGATGAGAGACAAGCGCGATGTTGCCTGTCAGCCTGTCCGAGCGGATGCTCAATCCGCTGATCTCTGAGATTATACGCTTTGAGGATGGATCGATAGCCATAACGTTAAGTTCAGCCATTCCATTATCACCCTTCACCACTGTTATCCTGAGAAGAGTCTCCTCCCAGTCGGCTATCCCCTTCTCAGCATATGCGGGATAGGTCTTTTCACTATCCAGGTCACGGACAAACACTTTACCTCCGCCATCTATACCCGCAAACAGCCCGGCACCTTCTCCCCATGAATGGAATATGAGGCTTGCAGAGCGGTAGTCGAGGGCCGGTCCGGCGCCGATCAGCACCCCGGCAGCTTCTTCGATGCCGTTTTTACCCCTGTCAGTTGTCCTGCGTATCTTTACCAGGGTTATAAGATTACCCTCCTCGGGGCCAACCCTGCGTGTCATCAGGTGAACGGTCCTCAGTGGAAGATTCCCGGTACAGGTAAGCCATCCGTTATGCACTTCCCAGTCGGCAAGCCTGTTGGCCCACAGATCAGGACCGGCCCACCTGCTGTCAGGGTACTTTTCCCATGAAGATAAATAGCCGTTGCCGGAGAAGCGTGTGCATGAAGTGAAAAGGATCATCAATACCATCATCGCCACTGATGATATGATGAAACTGCCGTTTCTTTTCATTATTTAGCTATTTGACGGTTATCTCCGCTAAGATATCATCTTTCATGACATTCTGGCCGGTTTTAACCCCTATTCTCGTAACTGTGCCGCTGACAACTGATTGTATCTCATTCTGCATCTTCATGGCTTCCAGTATTACAAGAGCCTCCCCCCGCATCACTTCGGAGTTTTCCCGCACAAGAACGTCTATGATCTTTCCGGGCATCGGTGCCCTGACCACCAGCGTGGTGCTCTTTGCCTTTCCGGTACCCAGCACTTTCCTGCGTTGCATCGACACAGGTGTCTCAACCGTGAATATGTGGCCTATATCGTTGAACAGGATTTCATACCTGTTCTGTTTGGTACGTACAATCTCAACAGGGTAACGCCTGTTCTTCCATAATACATGAACACCGTATTTTTCGTCCTCACGCAGTTCAACACTGTATTCCCTCCCGTTGACTTTTATTATATTCTTCAGTGGCAGGGTAAAGGAGAACTTATGACCCTCGTTGGAAAGGGCATATAACTTTTTTATCGTCGGCTTATCAGGCTTCATGGTACTTCGGTTAGAATTGAGTAAGTCTTTTTCTGAGCAGCCAGGGTGTCAGCTCCCGGCCCTGGTCGAAACTGATATTGTTCTTTTTCTCCGAGAGGTTTTCCTCAATAAATAGTTTTGTGGCCAGCCATGCGGCAATGGTCTCCTCATATTCACTGCTGGCGTGGTATTTCTCAAGCTCTTTTTCAATGAAGGATGTTGTGAAGGTCCCCTCCTGGAAGATGTGATTGCGCATGAGCATCCTGAAGAAAGGCAGTGTGGTCTTTGTCCCCTTGATCCATACTTTGTCAAGTGCCATCTTGGTGTTCTTTACAGCCTGCCTGCGGTCAGCACCTGTGACGATCAGTTTTGCAATCATTGAGTCATATGAAGCCACGATTGATGATCCTGCCCTTACACCGGTGTCAACACGAACACCAGGCTCCTCAGGAAAGCTTATCTTCTCAATCCTGCCCGGTGAAGGCGCAAACCCGGCCTGCACATCCTCCGCATTTATCCTGCACTCTATAGCCCACCCCGAGAGCTTTATATCTTCCTGCTTCAGTGCCAGTGGCTCTCCGGAGGCAATCCTTATCTGCTGTTCAATGAGGTCGATGCCGGTAATCATTTCAGTTACCGGGTGCTCAACCTGTATCCTGGTATTCATCTCCATGAAGTAGAAATTCCGGTCGGAGTCCAGCAGGAACTCCACGGTGCCGGCGGAGTAATACCCGACAGCACGGGCTATCCTGACAGCTGTCTCTCCCATAGTTTTCCTGAGCTGCTCGTCAAGGGCGGGAGAGGGGGCTTCCTCGAGCAGCTTCTGATGTTTGCGCTGTATGGAACACTCTCTTTCCCCCAGATGTATGATATTACCGTGCATATCTCCAAGAACCTGGAATTCTATGTGTTTGGGGTTCTCTATGTACTTCTCGATGAAGACACTCGGATCGTTGAATGCCTTCTCGGCCTCCCTGCTTGCGAGGATGAACATCTTCTCCATCTCCGATTCCTGCCTGACGATACGCATTCCTCGTCCTCCACCTCCCGATGCGGCTTTGATGATCACAGGGTATCCTATCCTTGATGCATGCAGCAGGGCTTCGTCTTCATTGGCTACACTGCCATGGCTGCCCGTAGCCATAGGTATCTTGTGCTTGAGTGCAATCTGCCTTGCTACTGGTTTGTTGCCCATCTTGTATATGGCGTCGGGGGAGGGGCCGATGAATGTGATCCTGTTGTCATGGCACTTCTCCGCAAAGTATGCGTTCTCGGCCAGGAAACCATAACCCGGATGCAGCGCATCGCACTTTGTCTCAAGGGCAATGGCTATTAGTCTTTCGATGTCAAGAAAGACCGGTATCTCCGCCGCCTCGTCATCCACCTCATGGATAATATCTGCCATCGAGAGGTACATAGCGTCAGGCTCAGCCGAGGTACGAACGGCCACGCATTTGATGTCCATCTGCCGGGCAGTCTTCATGATCCTCACCGCTTCATGATCCTCACCGCTATTTCACCGCGGTTGGCAATCAAAATCCTTTTAATTTTCTTCATCTGGTGTTGTTGCTGCATTTATCTGTTAATATCAGTCTTGCGGTCTGTTCTCTTGCTATCCCTGCAGTCTGGCTCCTTCGCTAAAATGACTCACAGGGTCATTTCTTAACGCTCGGCCCTGGTCTTGCGGTCATGCGGTTCCCGATAAACTTCGTTATCGGGATTTGCCTTCGGCGAGCTCACCGCCAACTGGCGTTTCGGTTCGTCGTTACACTCCTCAACTTGCAGTCTTGCGGTCCTTACTGTCATTCTGATATTATGTTTTTATAATGGCATGTTGCCATGTTTCCTGGTAGGCACTTTCACGCTCTTGTTGCTCAGTGCCGAGAAGGCTGAAAGGAGCTTACTGCGTGTCAGTGCCGGGTCGATAACCTCATCGATGTAACCCT
>QKGI01000083.1 GCA_003250475.1 Bacteroidota bacterium
ACTGCTTCTTCCCCCTGCTGCAGACAAAGAGCCAGACTGAGGTGGTTCAACTGATGATTAACGAGCTTGCCACACGCATCGGGGAGGTCTCCTCCGGCATTGAGAACGGTGTTGTCACCCCGGTGACGCTTGATGTGCTTAGGGCGGAGATGATCAGGGCGGAACAGTCGCTCTTCGAGCTTGACAGGAGGAGCGAAGCCCTGGGCGCTGCCCTGGAACAGATAACAGGCATAAAGGGAATCAGTGATGCCGTACTGTTGCTGCCGGAGACGGTTGTCACCGGTGAGGAGGCCATCGACAACCCTGACCTGCGTCTCTTCGATGTGCGCAGCCGGCAGCTGGAGCTATCCAAAAGCCTTCTTAAGAGCCAGCGTATGCCCAGGGCTTTTGGCTTTGCCCAGGCCGGGTACGGGAGCCCTCCCGGCAATAATTTCCTCTCCGAGAATCCGGATTTCTACTATTCCCTGGGTGCGGGTATCAGGTGGAACATCTTCGACTGGAACAGGAACAGCAACGAAAGGAAGTCGCTGACCCTGCAGCAGGAGCTTCTTGACATAAAGAAAGAGGCTGCCGTGGAGTCGCTGCAGCGGCTGCTGACGGTCAGGATGGCTGAGATAACAGCGCTGCTGGAAGCTTCAGGCCGGGATGAGGAGCTGATCGCTATCCGCAGGAGAGTTACTGCTGCCGCTGTGTCGCAGCTGAACAACGGGACCATAACGGCATCGCAGTACCTGACCGAGCTCAACAACGAGAAACAGGCAGTGATAGCCGCCGCCGCAAGAAAGATAAGTATTGCACGGGCCCAGATTGACTATATGTACCTGACCGGGTTTGACAGATGAGATGAACAGAGGGTGCTGATGCTTTAGATACAAATATGTATGAAGAGATCCGGCCGCATGTTTTGCCGGCCCAACAGGAGAGACGGATAAAATGATAATAGAAATTTAAAACATACTATGATGAAAAAGTTGCTCATACCCATTCTTGTTATCCTTGCTGCCGGCTGTGGCCGTGGCGTGAGTGATGCCGATGCCTGGGGCACCTTTGAGGCGGATGAGGTCATCATCTCCGCAGAGACCTCCGGCAGGATTGTCCGGATGGATATCACCGAGGGCGCGGTTGTCAGCGGTGGGGCCGTCATCGCCGTCACCGACACTACGATGGCTGTCCTGCAGCGTGCCGAGCTGGATGCGGTGACGGCGCAGGCGCAGGCGCGCCTGGCGGGCATAGCGGCGCAGGACGCCGTCATACAGCAGCAGATGGATAACCTCAGCATCAACATAGAGCGTACGCGCCGCATGCTCGCTGACGGCGCCACCACACAAAAGCAGCTTGACGATCTCACCGGCCAGATGGAGGTGCTTCGCCGGCAGGCCGACGCCAACAATACCCAGCGGCGTGCCGTGGCAGCCGAACAACAGGGCGTGGCCGCCAAAAGGGCCCTCATCGACGAACAGATAGCACGCAGCACCGTTCATGCTCCCTATGACGCCACCGTCATCGAGAAATATGCCTCCGCTTACGAGATCACAGCCGCAGGCAAGCCTCTCGCCAAGCTGGCAGACATGAGAACGATGAAGCTGAAGGTATGGGTCAGCGGCGCCAGCCTCGCGAAGGTGATACCGGGAGCCGTCTGCACCGTACGGATAGACGACGGCGTCAAAGGCTACCGCGACTTTCCCGGGACAATAACCCATGTCTCGGAAAAGGCGGAATTCACCCCTAAGATCATACAGACAAAGGAGGAGAGGGTGACACTGGTATATGCCGTGACCATTGAGGTACAGAATGACGGCTCGATAAAATCAGGCATGCCCGGAGAGGCAATCTTCAACTGATATGGCTGCCATAGAGGCTAACAATATCACCCACAGGTACGGCAGCGTCACCGCCGTCGACGACATCTCCTTCTCAGTGGAAGAGGGCGAGTTGTTCGGCTTCATCGGTCCTGATGGCGCAGGCAAGACAACACTCTTCCGCATAGCTGCCACCCTCATCATCCCCGCCGGCGGGAGGATGACGCTGCTGGGACTGAACACCGTCAGCCGTTACAGGGAGCTGCGCAACCATATCGGTTATATGCCGGGACGCTTCAGCCTCTACCAGGATCTCACGGTAGAGGAGAACCTCAACTTTTTTGCCACGATATTCGGTACCACAATACGGCAGAACTATCATCTCATAGAGCCTATCTATAAGCAGCTCGAGCCTTTTAAGAAAAGGCAGGCCGGCAGGCTGTCGGGAGGCATGAAGCAGAAGCTGGCTCTCTCATGTGCCCTCATTCACAAGCCTGAGATACTCATCCTCGACGAGCCCACCACAGGCGTTGACGCCGTCTCGCGCACCGAGTTCTGGGAGATGCTCACACAGCTGAAACACGAGGGTATCACTATCATCGTCTCGACGCCCTATATGGACGAGGCTCTGCGGTGTGACCGCATCGGTCTTATACAGTCAGGGAAACTGCTCAGCATAGACACACCCGATATGGTCCGCAGGTCATACAGCCGAAAGCTATTTGCTGTCACACACCCCGACAAATACAGGCTGCTGCTGGCACTGCGCTCAATGACTGCCGGCAGCTTACAGGCTGGCACCTCCGGCACCGGCCGCGAGGCCGCCACGGAGAGCCATACCGCTGCCATGCCCGGACCCCTGGCCGGCAGCGCCGAGCCGTTCGGCGACTCAGTCCACCTGACCCTCATGGAAGGCGCTGTCCCGGATGATATCATCAGGGCCCTGGAAAGAGCAGGCCTGGCGGGAGCCGCCATCAAAGAGATAATACCCGGCGTGGAAGATGTCTTCCTCGAACTGATGAAAAATGGAGATTAATGGAGACCACAAAGGTAATAGAGGTTGAGGGACTGGTGAAAAAGTTCGGTTCTTTCGTGGCCAACGACCACCTGACGTTCGACGTGTACAAGGGTGAGATCTTCGGCTTCCTGGGAGCCAACGGCGCCGGCAAGACAACAGCCATCAGGATCCTGTGCGGCCTCTCGCGCCCTACGGCGGGTAAGGTCATGGTGGCGGGTATTGATGCCGCACGGCAGCCTGAAGAGATAAAGAAACGTATAGGTTACATGTCGCAGCGCTTCTCCCTGTACGAGGATCTGACCGTCACCGAGAACATAGAGCTCTACGGGGGTATATACGGGATGACAATGAAAGAGATAAGGCCACGGATAGCCGAGCTTCTTGACAGGCTCGACTTCACCGGGCACGCTGATACCCTTATCGGGTCACTGCCCCTGGGACTGCGCCAGAAGCTCGCCTTTGCTGTGGCGGTGTTCCATAACCCGGGCATAGTCTTTCTCGATGAGCCTACCAGCGGCGTCGACCCTATCACACGACGTCAGTTCTGGGAGATGATTTATGAGACCGCCGCCGCCGGGATAACCATCTTCGTTACAACCCATTACATGGACGAGGCCGAGTACTGCGACCGCGTGACTATCATGAATGAGGGCCGGATAGTGGCTCTCGACACCCCTTCCGCCCTGCGGAAGCAATATGGTACCTCGTCCGTCGAGGAGCTGTTCGTCAAGATAACCCGGCCACAGAGAGAAAGGATATGAAGAGACTGATGGCATTTATAAGGAAGGAGTTCCTCCATATCTTCCGCGACTACCGGACGCTGATAATACTCTTTGGCCTGCCGGCGGCCCAGATACTTATCTTCGGCTACGCCGTGCGTACGGACATCACCAATGCCGGCATCGCCGTGCTCGATAACTCACGTGATGAGGTATCCAGGGACCTGATCCTCAAGCTCGATGCTTCTGAGTTCTTCGATATCAAATACTACCTCAACTCTTATGACGAGATAGACCCGGCCTTCAGAAAGGGGGTGATCAAGGCTGCCGTGGTGTTCCCTGAAGATATGGCCGCCCGTCTTACACGTGAGGGTAACGCCACAGTGAGTATCATCGCCGACGGCTCGGAAGCCAACAATGCCAACCTGGTTGCCGGGTACACCTCCGCCATACTCAATGAGTACTCCGCCGGGATGACAAAGGCGGTCACCTCATCAATGCCTGTGATAAATACTGACGTCAGGATGTTCTTTAACCCGAACCTGGAGAGTCATTTCATGTTCGTCCCCGGGGTCATCACGCTGATACTGATACTCATAAGCGCACTCATGACCTCCGTCACCATTGTCCGTGAGAAGGAGTTCGGGTCGATGGAGGTGCTTCTTGTCTCACCCCTTAAGCCATGGCAGATAATAGTGGGTAAGGTCACTCCCTATTTCTTCCTTTCACTCGTCGACGTCATCGTCATACTGCTCATGGCCTGGTTCGTGTTCGGACTGCCGGTAAGGGGAAGCATAGCCCTCCTTATCTCGGAGTGCATGCTCTATATCCTGCTTGGACTGTCGATAGGCACCCTCGTCTCCACCGTCGCAAGGAAAATGGAGAATGCCATTTTTATCTCGTTCCTCGGGCTGATGCTGCCGTCACTGTTACTCTCCGGCTTCATCTTCCCTATAGAGAACATGCCGAAGATATATGACATCGTGAGCCTGTTCCTGCCTCCGCGCTGGTTTGTGGAGATAATACGCGCCATCATGATCAAGGGGGCCGGGATCAGCTATGTCTGGAAGGAGACACTGGTCCTGGTGGCCATGACCCTCTTCTTTATGGTCCTGAGCGCCAGGAAATTCAAACTGAGACTTGAGGAGGGAGGGAAATGAGAAAGCTGTTGTTCCTTCTGAAGAAAGAGTTCAGGCAGATAAAGCGTAACCCCTTCCTGTCGAGGGCTATCATAGCTGTCCCCCTGCTGCAGATGCTCGTCCTTGTCCCGGCAGTCACCTTTGAGATAAAACATATTGACCTTGCCGTCACTGACAACGACCACTCTCCCTCGTCGCGAGAGCTCATAACCAGGCTTGGCGGATCGTCCTTCTTCCGGGTCACCGCCACTCCTGCCGACTACTCCCAGGCTAACGACCTCCTTCTCTCAGGCAAGGCTGACATGGTCCTCGTCATCCCTGACGACTTCTCCGAAGGCCTTGCAGGTGCCGCCATACCGCGTCTGCAGGTGCTTGTTGACGCCGTCAACGCCACCACGGCACAGCTGGGATGGAGCTACCTTACCTCCGTTGTACGCGACTACAACAGGGACGTAATCATCTCCTCCGGGGTGGCACCGTCAGTCATCCCGGGCATAAACGTCTCGCCACGCTTCTGGTACAACCCTACCCTCAACTATAAATATTACATGCTGCCGGGCATACTGGTGATACTCATAACAGCCATCGGCCTTATGATGTGCGGGCTGAACCTTGTCAGGGAGAAAGAGATAGGCACCATAGAACAGATAAACGTCACCCCGGTAATGAAGTGGGAGCTGATATCCTCCAAGGTAATACCCTTCTTTATCATCAGCCTGTTCGACCTGGCACTGGGCCTGTCCGCAGGCTGGCTCGTCTTCAACATCCCGTTCGAGGGCAGCCTCCTCCTCTTCTTCGCCTGCTCTGCCATATTCCTGGTGGCGGTACTCGGACTGGCACTCTTCTTCTCCACACTGGCATCTACGCAGCAGCAGTTCCTGTTTGTCGCCTTCTTCTTCGTGATGATCTTCATCCTTATGAGTGGCATCTTTACTCCCGTGGAGAGCATGCCCCTGTGGGCGCAGCAGTTCAACTGGGTCAACCCCGTGGCTTACCTCATGCGTATAAACCGCATGGTGATGCTAAAAGGGTCGGGATTTAACGATATAGCCATGGATATGGGTATGCTCTCGCTGCTTGCCATCGCCTTCATCGTCATGGCTATACGGGCATACCGCAAACGGGCCTGAGAACTACCCTGCTGCCTCTTCCCACAGTCGTTATGCAGGAACAGGGCACGGCGGCGAAAATCATCACATAATAATGATCTGCAGCACAGTCGGGAATGGCCGGCACGACAGTGATTCCAATAAAACATGCACCTGTTTTATGGAATTTCTTACCTTTTTACATCATTCTCAATAGTAACCACTAAAACTATAGGGAAATGAAAAAGAAAACAGTCTTAGCAACAATGACCCTTTTCCTTCTTCTTGCTGCCGCAGCTCTTTTCGCGTCAGGAGAGCAGGGAGATCCTGACCGGCTGTTCTGCAGGGAAGAGCTGCAGGCCGATTTCCTCCGGTTCAGGCAGCTGCTCGAAGAGAACCACTGCTGCCTGTATGAATACTCTCCTGAGACAAGGATGGACAGTCTCTTTGACACCGGATATGATCATATCCGTGATTCGATGAGGCTGGAGGAGTTCTTCCGCCTGCTGGCTCCCATAACGGCCCGGATAGGTTGCATGCATACCGCCACATGGATGCCGGGCAGGTTCTTCAATGCCCGCGAGGGGGATATGTTCCCGCTCATGGTGCGGCTCATTGATGGCTATGTTGTTGTCACCGGGAGTTATAATGATTCCGTGGAGGTGCCCGTGGGAAGCATCCTGCTGGAGATCAACGGCCTTCCTGCAGACTCTGTCGTTGACTGCCTGCGGACAATAACATCGGCTGACGCCTTTAACCCCTTCTTCACAGATGCGCAGCTCACCACGCGCTTTTCGATGTTTTATGCCAGCTATTTCGGTTTTCCCGAAAGATATGTCGTAAGATATGCCCTCCCCGGCAGAAAGACGTCAGCAATGGCAACACTGACACCTGCCACCATCGGCTCTGTGAGAGAGGTTGTCTTTGCAGGTTTCAGCAGTCCTCCCCTCAGGCTGGATATACTCGATGAACAAAGCACTGCGGTGATGACAGTGGAGACATTCATCTATTACGACAAAGTAGATTACTTCAGGCATTTTATGGACTCCTCCTTCCTCCTGATAAAAGAGAAAGGCATAAAGAACCTTATCCTTGACCTGCGTGGTAACGGGGGAGGTGACCCCTTCTGCTCGGTCATCCTGCTCTCATACCTCGAAAAGGAGCCTGTCCCCTATTTCGCAGAGCCATATGGAAAGTACTCGGAACTTGCCAGGCCGGTCCCTCCTGCCCCCAATCCGTTCACAGGAAACCTGTTTACACTTGTCGACGGCAGCTGCGGATCAACCAACGGGCACTTCTGTGCGCTGCTCAGGTACAACGCGATCGGCAAATTCATCGGCACTCCCAGCGGGGCAACATATAAATGCAATGCCGGCAGAAACACCGAATTCAGGCTCGACAACACTCAAATGATCATTACCCTGGGCCGGAGCACCTATTCCGCAGCCGTACAGGGGATGGATAAGAGGTCGCCGATTATGCCTGACATAATGGTCAGGGAGACATACAGGTCCTTCCTCGCGAAGAGGGATCTCATTATGGAACGTGCCCTGGAGGAGGCTGCTAATAGCCAACGGTAGCTGTCACCGGCCAGTGGTCGGAGATAAAGACACCCTCTTCAATCACCCGGTGTGTAGCATGTGCCATCACCCTCATCCCGTTACGGACAAATATATAGTCAATACGGTTACCTGCCGTTACGTCACGCCACCCGTTGAAGGTATATGGCTCACCTGAAGGAGGTGTCTCCGTGATGAGATAGGAATCCACCGCCAGGTCTCCCTCCTTCATCCCTGCAATAGCCATGCTCTCCGGCAGTGCATTGAAGTCGCCCGTTATGATAAAGTCATTGTCCCCTGCGAGCTCCTTCACCTTTTCAAGGAGTACACCCGAGCTCATCACCCGTGCCGAATCGCTTATATGATCAAAGTGAGTATTAAGGTACAGGAGCGTGTCGTGCTCCTCCCTGTCATACAGCCTCACCCAGGTAGCCACACGTGTCAGCGCTGCTCCCCATCCTATTGACCCGGGTACGTCAGGTGTGGCCGAAAGCCAGAATGTTCCGCCGGCAAGCCTGTCAAACCTCTCCAGCCTGTAAAATACAGGACAAGCCTCTCCCTTCCTGAGCCCGTCGTCACGACCGGCAAGCAACGAGCCGTATCCTGCCAGCGCCGAATCGAGATACTCGTACTGATGCCACAGAACCTCCTGCATGCCAAGCAGATCCGGCGCCTGCTCCTTGATAAACCCGGCAACTATGGCTGCACGGTGCGGCCATGCATTGGCGCTGTCGACCGGTGTATCAAGTCTTATGTTCAATGACATGACATTTAACACCTTATCGTCTCCGGAGTTACACGAAAAGAAAAGAATTGAAAAAACAGTGGTGATTAGAAGTGATCTAAGCATATCTTTGAAGTTTATTTGTAAAACTACAAAAGTTACTTTAAAAAATTCATTATGTCCAGGAAACGTACTATTGAGGAGATCAACGAGAAGATCCGGAGCGGGAGAGCTGTAGTGCTCACTGCGGAGCAGGTCTCAGCCATGGGCCGTGAGTCATCACCGGCTGAAGTAGCTGAGAAGGTTGATGTTGTTACCACCGGAACCTTTGGGCCTATGTGCTCGTCCGGGATATTTATCAACTTCGGTCATACCAACCCGCCTATGCGCATGGAGAGGATCACCCTCAACAATGTACCTGCCTATGCAGGCATCGCCGCCGTCGATGCATACCTCGGAGCTACGGAGACAGCGCTGCCTCACGACCAGTACGGTGGAGCCCATGTCATTGAAGAGCTGATAGCCGGCAAGGATGTACTTCTGCAGGCCACGGCCAAAGGTACGGATTGTTACCCGCTGACGGAGGTGAAGACACTGATAAACAAGGAGACGGTCAACGAGATGACCATGTTTAACCCGCGTAATGCATACCAGAACTATAATGTCGCTGTCAACAGCACGTCGAAGATGAAGTACACCTACATGGGTACCCTTCTTCCTTCATTCGGCAATGCCACCTTCTCCACCTCCGGTGAGCTGAGCCCGCTGCTCAATGATCCGGAGATGCGTACCATAGGTATAGGCACAAGGATCTTCTTCGGCGGAACAACGGGCTACGTGGCATGGCACGGCACCCAGTTCAACACCGGCAAGCCCGCCAATGAACACGGCGTCCCCATTGGAAACTCAGCCACACTGGCGCTGATAGGTGACGTGAAGAAGATGAGCACCCGCTTTATCAGGGCAGCATATTATGAGAAGTACGGCGTGTCCATATTCGTGGGGGTGGGTATACCGATACCTGTGTTGGATGAGGATATAGCACGCAGGGTGATGATACGGAACAGCCAGATAGAGACCAATATTATCGACTACGGCTCTCCCGGCCATGAAGTACTGGGGCGGGCCGATTATCATTCGCTCTTCTCTGGCGAGATAACACTGAACGGGAAGAAGATACGCACCGCTCCACTCTCGAGCGTCAGGGTGGCACGCGACATCGCCGCCATACTGAAGGATGAGATCGCTGCAGGCCGTTTTATGCTCTCGGCGCCGGTGGAACTCTTTGAAAAGACATCCGGACTTAACAGCCTGGAAGTAAGACTTTAACAATTTAACATCAAAGCATATGAAAAGCAGGAGATTTGTGCTGACCTTCTCGCCAGAGGCAACGGGTGAGCCAATAACATATAACCTCATCAGGAAGTTTGACATCATGGTCAATATAGTCAAGGCTGACGTCACTCCCGGAAAGATAGGTCATCTCGTGATGGAGATGACAGCACCGGCAAAGGTTCTGAAGGACGGGATGGAATATATGAAGCAGCAGGATGTCGAGTGTGTGCCTATAGACCGTACGATCACCTATAAGGAGGATCTGTGTGTCCATTGCGGTGCCTGTTCGGCCGTCTGTTTTGCCGGCGCGCTGACCATGAACCACTCTACAGCCGAGCTCTCATTTGAACCAGAGAAGTGTGTGGTATGCGAGCTCTGCCTCACAGCCTGCCCGCTCAGGCTCTTCTCCATCGATCTTGGCTAAGAGCCCCTCATACCAGCCCCGCCTTTATCGCGAGGCCATGGGCAACAACAGGTGGATGAGCTTCAGGTCAGCCTGGCGTGAGACTGACCTGTGGGTGGCGATAGACCGCCCGCATTACTCGAAGGATGCCGAACGGTTTACCCTGGATCGTATATTGTACTACAGGGAGATCCTTGAGAGTCATATCGCTCTTCATCCCGGGTTCCGCGATTCGCTGGTGCCGGTGGTAGCCCCCGGGGGAGTACACCCCCTGGTCACGGCCATGAGCGATGCGTCGCTGGCAGCCTCGACAGGGCCGATGAGTGCAGTAGCCGGGGCGATGGCTGAATTCATATGCAGGGATCTCACCGGTGAATCCGGTGCCCGCGAGGTGATCATTGAGAACGGTGGTGATATCTTCATGATGCTCTCCGAACCGGTGACAACATCAGTATATGCCGGCAGCTCACCGCTGTCGGACAGGATCGCCCTCAGGATAACACCTGAGGAGACGCCCCTGGCTGTCTGCTGTTCATCGGGTACCGTGGGTCACTCGTTGAGCTTCGGCATTGCCGACGCCTGCGTGATAGCATGCCGCTCCGGCGCCCGGGCCGATGCCTTCGCAACATTCTTCTGCAACGAGGTAAAGAGTGACACGATGGTTCACGAGGTGACGGAAAGAGCTCTCTCAATCCCGGATATCCTCTCCGTGGTCATTATCGCCGGGGAGAAGGTGGGACTGGGAGGCACTATCGAAGTAAAGATATGATCTCCCGGTAAACAGCCTCATATCTTCGGCGGATAGCCGGTGACCTCCCTTATCTGCTCATAAAGAGGCTGCAGATGCCTGTACATCTTTGAATAGACCTTATCGTAAAGCTCCCTGTATATCTCCACGTTGGCCGGGTCCGGCACAAAATGTTCTCCCCGGTGCGTCATGGCTTCTATTGCCGCCGGGTAACCGTCAAAATACCTCATCCCCACAGCAGCGTTTATCGCTGCACCCAGCGCCGAGGTCTCAAAAGTATGCGGTCTGTATGTGTCCATGTCGAAGATATCCGCAGTGATCTGCATCGCCTGTTTGCTCTGTGAGCCACCCCCCGAGACGACGACAGCCTTCACAGGCACCTTTGTCCGTTTGACGGTCCTGACCAGCCCCTCTTTCAGTGAATAGGTGAGTCCCTCGAGTATGGCCCTGTAGACATGCGCCCTGGTATGCACATCGCCAAAGCCGATGATGGCACCCTTCGCTTCCGTGCCCGGCACCTTGACGCCGGGCGACCAGTAGGGTTGCAGTATGAGACCCATAGACCCTGCAGGCACGTCGTCAACCATGGCATCGAAAAAGGTCTCGGGATGCTTCCCTGTCTGCTCGGCCATCTGTATCTCCTTCAACCCGAACTCCTTCTTGAACCAGCTGATCATCCAGTAACCCCTGTAAATCTGTACCTCCGTGTTGTAGCAGTCGGGAACGGCGCTGGGGTACGACGGGAAGAAGGGTATCACCTCGTTGTAGGTGCTGTGGGTGGTCTGCACCGTCGCCGTGGTACCATAGCTCAGGCAGGCCACATCAGGAGTGATGACACCGGAGCCGAGAACCTCGCAGGCCTTGTCGGCTGCGGAGGCAATAAGAGGCAGGCCTGCCGGGATGCCTGTCTTCTCCGAGGCCTCCCTGCTTATGTAACCCAGTATCCCGGATGGCTTGACAATATCCGGAAGCTTATCACGGTCTACAGGAAACATCCTGTAGTTCATGTGACTCTTATCCGCCCATTGCTGCTTCTTGTAATCGAACGGCAGGTAGGCCACCGTACATCCTACCGAGTCCCTGTATTCACCCGTAAGAGTCCATGTCAGGTATCCCGACAGGAGAAGATATTTGCTTGTCTTCTCCCAGATGTCAGGCGTATTCTGCATCAGCCAGTTGCACTCACCGTTCTTGACGGCAAAAACGACTGCCTCACGCATGTTGACAATCCTCAGGGCCAGGTCCATCAGCCTGCCAGGGTACCTGCCCACCCTGCTCAGCCGCTGATCGAGCCACGATATGGCCGGACGCAGCGATCTGCCTTCACTGTCAAGATTGATAAGTGTGGAACGCTGGGTGGTGAGGGTCACTGCCTTTATCCGTTCTTTTGCATACCCGGTCTCACTGAACAGTCTCCTCAGGTTCTCAAACATCATGTCCCTGAAATATTCCGGATGTTGCTCCGCCCACCCCGGCGCAGCGGAGAAGTAGGGTTCGATCTCGGTCTTTGTAACCTGGAGCACATTGCCGTACAGGTCGATCAGGACTGCCCGGACCGACTGTGTGCCAAAATCGATCGACAGTATCAGCTCATCGGATGTTTTCATATGCAAAGAGATTGGATTTTAAAGTCAGGAAATACCGAGAGTGCCTCCCGGGTTCATTATGTTATCAGGATCAAGATGTTTCTTCACGGCACGCAGCAGATCCATGGAGCTCTTGCCGAGGTGTGGCTCCATCCATGGTGCCAGCACCCTGCCCACACCATGATGATGGGAGATGGAACCGCCGTTGTCCACTATGGTGTCGACAAGCCCCCTGTGAAACATTATGAAGTCATCCCTCTCATTACCCTTTTCCATTGGACTGAGAAAGGTAAAGTAGAGGTTGGCGCCGTTCTCATAGACATGTGAGATATGTATCATCATAAACGCCCCGGGTCTTGTGTTTACATACCGGTGCGCCGCAGACCACACCTGCAGCAGCCTGTCCCATGTAACCGCCGTCTCCAGGGTGTCGGTCATTATGCCGATGTCCATCAACGGGTCACGCATATAGGCGCTGGAGTACCTCTGCTCGAGCCACTTCCTGACCGGGCTGGTGCCGATATACATGCCCCGGCCTTTACGTGCCGTCCTCCTGATCTTCCCGAGCACGAACCTGGCATAATCTCTCTCCCCCTCCACTGTCACAAACATCAGGCAACGGCTTCCTGTCCGGAACCCCAGTCTCTGCAGCAGGCGGTCTGAGAACGTGCCGTCAAAGCCGCTGGTTCTGAATGCGATATCTGTCTCATCCGGATCGGAGATACGGAACAGGTGAGGCTTGCCATATTCGCTCTGCATGATGCGGCGCATGGTCTCCACCGCCGTTTCAAACGACCTGAAGATAAACGCTGCCGAGGTGGTATTACCGGGACGGTAGTTAAATATGTGCAGGGTAGCCTCCGTTATCACCCCCAGTGTTCCCTCGGCGCCGGCAAACAACCTGAAGATATCCCATCCCTGGGCTGTCCTCGGGAAATCCCTGGTCTCGATCACCCCGGCCGGGGTGACCGCCTTCAGGGCAACCACCATATCCTCTATCTTACCGTATCCTGTTGAAGCCTGGCCGGCGCCCCTGGCCGAGATCCAGCCACCCACCGTCGAATACTCGAACGACTGCGGGAAGTGACCGCAACTGTAACCATGCCTGTTCAGCTCCTCCTCGAAGGCGGGGCCGAACATGCCTGCCTGCACGGTAACCGTTTTGTTGACCTCATTTATAGTGATGATACGGTTAAGATGCCTGGTCAGGTCGAGGGCTATCCCTCCCTGCGGCGCCCTGAGAGCCCCTGTGACAGACGACTGCCCACCGGAAGGTACCACGGCTATCTTACCGGCGCTGCAAAAACGAATGACTGCCTCCACCTCGTCATGGCTGCGGGGTGAGACCACCGCATCGGGAGGATCAGGCACGTTGTTCAACCTCAGGTCGAGCAACTCACCGTAGAACTTGCCGCACGAATAGCTGGCACGCGACAGGTCATCGGTAAGGACATTTTCACTGCCGCAGATGCTCCTGAGGGTATCCAGCTGTTCAGGGGTGAGGGCGGATGCCTTTTGCAGCCTGACCTCTTCCGCACCGGGCAGGTACCTGTCGCGGAAAACGGCATCGTCAAGGCCGAACTTCTCCTTGAGAAGGCTGACCATACGATGATCTATTCCCGCTTCTCTCTTGTCACCCCATTTCAGGATATGACGATATGTATCTTTGCTTTCCATGCCATTAAAATAACTCATAAACCCTGGTCAGGGAAGCTATCTCCTCCTCCCTCCTCCTGTCATTCCAGCCAAGCATCTCCGCAGCCACCGCTGCAATTTTATCTGTGACCTTCCTCCCGGGATTGCCGAGCGTGCCTGTGCCCGTTCGCCGTAACATGATATCTCTTAAAGTCCTGGCGCACTCATATCTTATTGCGTAGACCACCTCGGCCAGTATCTCGCCGTCGTTGCTGACAACCTCGGCATAGCGGCTGTCATCCCTGGCTATCTGGAAGACCACCTTGCTCTCCGTGCCGTAGTTCCTGCTCACATACTCCACGGTATTACGGCTGAAATCCCTGTAGTTAAGATGCTGCCTTATCATGAACTGCCGCATGTCCCTTATCTCGCACCCCGACAGGTACAGGTTGTCGGATACGGAGTCTGAGAGGGTCCTGTCAAGTTTTACCGAGATCAGCTTAAGCACCTCGCGTGCCAGGCTGCGGCTGGTAGTATACTTGCCTCCCTCGACGGTTATCATGCCCTCTATCCCGTCAACGGCATTGTCGTAAACCTCGTATCTCCTCGAAGTCTCATACGATCCCTTCGTCTGGTCATCCACCAGCGGGCGCAGCCCGCCATAGGCATGGATAATATCCTCCCGAGAGATCTTACGGCCGAAGTTGGCGTTTACGTTCTCAATGATCTCGTCTATGCTCTCCGCCGACACCCTGTAGTCGTCCGGGTCACCGTAGTACTCCTTGTCGGTGGTGCCGATGAGAGAATGGTCGCGCCAGGGCATTATCATCATGTGACCACCGTCGGCCTTCTGCAGCGATACCACATGATGGCCGGCAATCTTCTTTGTTATTATGTGTATCCCCTCCGAGCGTTTCACCTTATGGGCTGTTGAGGCAGCTCCTGACGCCAGGCTCAGTATCTTGTCAGCCCACGTTCCACCGCAGTTTATAACCAGGCTGCCATGAACCTCGCTCGTCCTGCCGGTGAACAGGTCCCTCACCTTCACCCCGGTGATCCTGCCTGCCTCACCGTAGATGAACCCGTCAACAGGTGTGTAGTTGGATACTTTCGCCCCGTACTCGGCTGCTGACTTGATGAAGGCAAGAGTGAGCCTCTCCGGGAAGATGCTCTGATAGTCAAAGAAGTAGAAGGCATTACGGAGGTCTTTCATCCTGAGGTTAGGCTCCAGCCTGATGGTCTTCCTGTGAGAGACGAGCTTATGGTTCTGCAGCCTCTTGCTTTTATCCCACGTATCCTTCTTATCATACGACAGCAGGTCATAGAGGTACATGCCGGCAAGCATCTTCCAGATATTACCCTTCCAGCGCTTGTACATCGGCATAATAAAAGGCAGGGAATAGACAAAGTTGGGAGCGATGTTACCGAGGATCCTCCTCTCGCGCAGCGACTCACGTACCAGCCTGAGCTCCCCGTTGGCAAGATAACGGAGTCCTCCGTGGATCAGCTTGGAGGTGGCAGCAGACGTTGCCCCTCCGTAGTCCTTCTTCTCGAAGAGAGCCACAGACAGGCTTCTCGCCGCGGCTATATAAGCCACTGCCGCCCCGGTGATGCCCCCTCCGACAATAATGATATCAAATTTCCCCCCTTCCGGATCTTCGATATACCTTTTCAACAACATGTGTCAGTAAGATTTAAAATATCCCTGTAAGTTACTGTAAAAAGCCGGAAAAAAATATGCGGCAAAACATTTCCCCTCCCTTAAAAAAAAGCTTTCCCCGTCGCACCGGGGTGCAGCGGGGAAAGAGTGCAACTAAACTGAAAAATGAGTTGCCGGCAGCCGGGCCGGCACGACCGGTAACATGGGAGTTACTGGTCCCTGAACAGCTTGTACCTGGCTGAGAACATCATCAGAGCCGCCAGCAACACAAAGAGACCTATGTTACCTGCAAGGAACGCATAGTCTTTCATTGAAAGCAGGAAGAAGATGAACACATACAGCGCTGTCAGCAGTCCGCTTATCAGCAGCACCATCCACCTTTTGTCGAGCAGCGACCTGAAGAAAAAGGTCAGGAGACCGATGGTTGCGACGGCAGATACAAGGTATGCCGGGTTGAAGCCGATATGCTCGCTCAGGGCCGTCAGCAGGGAGAAGAACATTATCAGCGCCAGGCCCACCAGCAGGTAGTAGAATATGTGAATACGATATGCCGACCTCAGCTCTATGATGATAAGTACCAGGAAGGTAAGGGCGATGAAGAGAAGCCCGTACTTGACGCTGCGCTCAGCCTTGGTGTAGTGGTCGGCCTCCATTATCAGGTCAACGCCAAAAGCATCGTCGGCGGGCAGATAGTTCTTGCCGGTCCATACCTGGGGAAAGCTCCTGTTGAGATGTGTCACCACCCAGCTGGCAGTGAAGCCGTTATCATTGATGTCACGCTCTGATGGCAGGAAGTTACCTGTGAACTTGGGGGCATCCCACTTCGAGTTAATAACCACCTCCGTGGTCCTGCCCACGGGAGAGAAGGTAAGGCTGCCGCTGCCGCGCAGGCCCAGGTTGAGGCTGAAGGCGGCAGTGAACTCACCGGTCATGTCCGGATCTATCGCCAGCGGAAACGTGATTCCCTTGTCAAAAAGGTCGGGCTGCCCTGCCCCCGGCCTGGCCTCGGCCACCTCTCCGCCGATAGTCAGCTCAGCCTCGTTGCTTATCCCCTTGTTGTCGGAGACACCGAACGAAATATAAGCCTGGTCCCAGTCCCATACATAGTCATTTGGCAGTTCTGATGCCTTGAAACTGAACGCACCTTTGATCTCCAGGTCGGAGTCATAGACGACAGTCTCATAAATACCACGGTAGCGTATCTCCGGCGCCAGGGTGCCATTGACCTTCAGGTCGTCAGGGAGAATGTGCATGGTGGTGGTAACATAACGGCCGTCATCGGAAACGACCTTTGTTCCGGGCACATTGAGCACTGGGCCGGTGACCGTCTGTGAAGAAGCCCATAGCGTACCGATCTCCGTCCTTGCAGTCTCGGCGTTACGTTCACGCTCCTTGATAAGTTCCTGGATCAGGGCCAGCGGGATCAGAAGCATGAGTCCCATAATAGCCAGCAGGACCATCTTGACGGTCATCGACTGGTACCATTTTTCCTGTTTTGCTAATTCATTTTCCATCTTGATTGTATTTGTTAAAGTACTTTGTAGTTCAAAGTGTATAAATAAAAAAATTACCTGTTACCGATCAGTTCCTCAAGGGCTTTGATATGACTACGGAAGCTCTCCATTCCCTCTTCGGTAATCCTGTAACTGGTATTAGGCTTCCTGTTGATAAAACTCTTTTCCATCGATATAAAACCTGCCTCCTCCAGTGCCCTCAGATGGCTGGCGAGGTTGCCGTCGGTAGCAGCCAGGATATCCTTCAGTCCTGTAAAGTCCATGCTCTCATTGACGGCAAGGACTGACATGATACCCAGCCTGACCCGACTCTCAAAAGCCTTGTTGAAGTTTGAAAGTATAGTTTTCATCCCCTGTATCTGAGGTGCATGAAGAGGCCGTACGCAATGTGGATCACTCCGAAGCCCAGGGCCCATATAATAATTGAGTATTCAGGCAGTGCCAGGCAGACAAGACCTGTAATCACCTCCAGCACTCCCAGCCAGTGTATCTCCCCGAAGGTGAACTTCCCGGCGCTGACCACGGCAAGACCATAGAATATCAGCGATGAGGCAGCCGTCACGCTTGCTGGTACTGTACCCGCCGTCAGAAGGATGAAGAGGCCTCCCGTGGCAAGGGGTATCAGCAGGCTGGCCAGCATCCTGCGCGTCACAGGGGTCCATGCTTTTTGCCCGCTCTTTTTTGCCTTGCGCGACGATAGTAATACGGCGCCCGAGAATGCCAGTACCAATACCACCCCCATCTCCGCAAAAAGGGGCATGAACGTGCGTAACCCGCCCGGACCGCCGGCCAGTGGCTGCATATACCAGTCAGCCGGGGCGGAGATCCTTGTTATTATCAGCTGTGCAGCAACAGCGCCGGCAATACCGAGTATACCCGCGACAACACCTGACAATCCGCTGAGCGACAGGAATCTTGACGACTCCTCCATTAACTTCCTGATGACCTTGATGTCCTCCTGGGACTGATTTGACTGATTCATCATTGTATTTTGTAGTACTTTGCGGTACAAAGTTAAATATGAATATTACAATTCCAAATCTTTATGCAAATTTTTTTTGTAATACCATTTCACCCCTCAATATTTCCTCTTCACCGACACCGGAGAGATATGGAATATTTTTTGTTGCCTACCTTTGTGACGGTCAGAAACGTATTTCCATGCAAATTCAAAAGAGAAGAAGCATTTATATCAACGGTATCACCTCCCTTGTTATCAGTCTCACCCTGGTCTTCCCGATGTTACTGGGAATGATGGGTTATGACATTTTTAACAGGCGTTCTGTGCCGTCGCCGGCAAGGGTGATCTCATTCTGGGAGGTAGCGAGGCAGTTCCTGTTGTACTTCCTGATGATTTTCATCCTGATGATGATCAACACCATCAGGCATTCGAAGATCGCAGGCTGGCAGAAGATTGTTGCCAGCGTTGCCGTGACCGTGGTTTTCTACTTCCTGTTCTCACTGTTCAGGCCCTCTCCCCACGAACACGGACAGAAGCCGATGATGCCTGGTCAGTCAGATCCGGCTGTTGAACAGATGAAACCTCCCCCGCCTAATGACACAGCCGGGGATATCCCCAGGATGCCGGACAGGTTTTTCGGCCCTGACTACAGGATGATAACCGAATTCCTGTTCATACTAATCATCACCACCCTCCTGGGCAAGGTGTTCGAGCTTGTCGGCGACAAGCAGAAGATGCAGCTCGAGAATGAGAAACTACGTTCTGAGAACCTGCAGAACAGGTATGATGTGCTGCTCAACCAGATCAATCCCCACTTTTTCTTCAATTCACTCAACTCCCTCTCCTCACTGGTACGCGACAGCCGCATTGACAATGCACTCAGGTATATCGACGAGTTGTCAAACACATACAGGTATGCCATGCAGAGCTCGGGAAGGGAGCTGGTGACCGTCGCCGAGGAGCTCGAGTCGCTCAATGCCTACAACTACCTTCTGCATATCAGGTTTGAAGACAAGCTGTTCATCGAGACAAACGTCGATGAACAGGCTATGCAGATGCTTCTTCCCGTCCTCTCGTTGCAGCCCCTTATTGAAAACGTTGTCAAGCATAATATCATAAGCACTGATGCCCCGCTCACCATAACCATCACCGGCAACCGGGATTGTATCTCCGTGATAAACCCGGTGAGGCCGAGGAAGGTTTTGACAGGGAGGAGCGGTACCGGGCTGAATAACCTGGCGACACGCTACAGGCTTCTCACCGGCAAGGATCTTATCATAGCCGAGGAGGTCGATATTTTCAGTGTCACCCTTCCATTAACAAAACCGGATGATCTATGAGAGTGCTGATTGTTGAAGACGAGACCGCCGCGGTAAGAAACCTTATCTCGGTGCTTCACGAAGTGGAGTCTGATGCCGAAGTGGCCGGGGTTACCGACAGTGTCAGCGGAACAGCCGGCTGGCTCACCGCAAACGACACCCCTGACCTCATCCTGATGGATATCCACCTGGCTGACGGCGACGCCTTTGCACTATTCGACAGGATGGATGTGGTCTCGCCGGTGATCTTCATAACTGCTTATGACAGGTATGCCCTGGAAGCCTTCCGCGTTAACAGCATCGATTACCTGCTCAAGCCTGTCAGGCCGGATGAGCTCCGCCGCTCGCTCGACAAGTTCAGGAGACTGACACGTATCGAGCTTGAGTCTTACCTTGCACACACAAAAAACAGCATAAACTATGTCACCTCCCTGAAGAACTTCCTGATACCGGTGAAGGACAAGATTCTGCCTCTCTCCATCGCCGAGATCGCTTTCTGCCACACTGCCGGCGAGCAGGTAACTGCCTACACCTATGACGGCCGTCGCTTCCGGCTTGACAAGAGCCTCGATATACTGACCGAACTGATGCCCGAGGATGATTTCTTCAGGGCCAACAGGCAGTTTATCATCGCCAGGGGTGCCATCGATGACCTTACCGTCTGGTACGGCAGCAGGTTGTCGGTCAACCTGAAGGTGGAGGTTCCTGAAAAGATCATCGTAAGCAAGATCCGCGTGCCGCTGCTCAAGAAGTGGCTCTCCGGGACTATCTGACCCTCTGCTTTTAAACGTTCATGACCCGCAAAGAACTAACCATATCAACCGGCAAAATTATCAGTAACATTCAAAAACATTGCCATGATAAACTGCATAGCGATAGACAGAGACTATAATGCGTTGACCGAGTTAAAAACCCAGATTGAAAAGATCCCGTTTTTATCGCTCAGGGGAACATTTACCAGCCCGATGGAGGCTAACGGACTGCTGGCACGACGGGGAGCCGACCTTGTGTTCGCCGATCCTGACATGGAACCCATCAACGGGGTCGACTTTGTCAGGAGCATGATAACAAAACCCCTTGTGGTATTTGTCACCAACAGCAAGGGTTATGCCGTCGAAGCCTATAACGAGGGTGTCCTTGACTATATCCTTAAGCCTGTCACCCTCGACCGCCTGGTGAGGGTTGCCAACAAGGCCTACCAGCTTATCATGCCTGCGGAACGCGATACGTCGGTCTCTGTCCCGGCCACAGCAGCATCACCATACCTCTTTGTCAAGGTCGATAACCGTATGCAGAGGTTCAACACCGAAGATATCCTTTTCATTGAAGGATGCAGCGACTATGCAAGGGTGTACACGTCAGGTGCACGGCCCGCCCTGGTGTCACTGAACCTGAAACATATTGAGAAGAAACTGCCGCCCGGAACCTTCTGCAGGGTCCACAGGTCGTATATCGTGTCACTCAACAGGATCGACTCCATCGAGCGTAAACGCATCAGGATCGGTGACAGGCTGATACCTGTCGGTGACTCCTACTATCCCATGCTGTTACACGCCATCGATGCAGCCGTCCCTGCATGAAGCAGGCCTAGTCATACATCCTCTTAAGGAACATCCTTTCTGCCAGTGAGAGACCCAGTGTGAACTTCACATAATTCTCCCTTACCAGGCCTTCACTTACCGTACCCTGCCTGCCCAGCGACAATCCCACGCCTATGTTGCTGCCGTTGCGCAGTGGCAGGCAAAAACCGGAGGTAATCTCGATATTAAGCGGGTTGGTGTCCTTGTATATCAGGTAGGAGTTGGAGACAGAAAATCCTGCCTGGTACTCCACCCTGCGCAGGTAGTACATTGAGGCTGCCGGGGAAGGCACAAAGGCTATGCCGGCGCTTATCCTATGCCTGTCAGTAAACCTGAAAGCCGGTACCTGGTCTTTTATCACCGACCATTTCTGGAAGCTGTAGTCTGCGGCTATCAGTATCCTTCTTCCTGTCACCGACAGGCCCGCACCGAAGTTGTCGGGAATGCCTGTGGCCGATGATGCTATAGCCTCATCGAGTACTGTGTTTCCCGAGGCATCCTGTATGAGAATGTTATTCTTAAGGTTCAGCTCACCGGAGTGTCCGTATGTCAGTCCTGCAGAAAACATAAGCTCTTCTGTCAGCTTGTCCTTGTAGAGCAACCCGGCCATGAACGAGGCAGCCAGGGCGGAGGAGTTCTGGTTTACGGTGATGCCGCCCTGTGACACGTTGTGGTCTATGTTGCCCAGGAGGAGCATCACGTCGGCACCCAGCGACAGGTTCTCTGTGATGGCAAGGGAGTTGATACATGAAAAACGGGTTACCCCGCCTGATCCTTCATAGAGGGTCTGCGTCGTCATCTCTGACCCCTCGATATATTCTTCATACTGCGAGCTGTAGCTTACTGTGGAGTAGGGCTGCATCGACATGGCTGCCGACCAGCGTGGCGTGAGACGCAGCCCGGCAGTCACCCTTGTGAAGTTGGCGCCGAAGGTCCTCTGGTCGTCAGTGCCCGATTTGAAGTGAGAGCCACGGGCTGATCCGGTAAGATCGAGGATGAAGATGTTTGTGTCGAGCGCCGCCAGCGATGCCGGGTTGGCAGTATTGAGAAAGGTGCGCCCCGAGAGACTGATGGCTGTTGACGCCATACCCGCCGTACGTACGCTCTCTGCATTGTTCAGATCGCCTATGCCCAGGCAGGAATAGGGGGAAGAATTATTCTC
>QKGI01000129.1 GCA_003250475.1 Bacteroidota bacterium
ACCCTTAAATAGTAACCAACCGGAGTACATTGAAACTTTAATGCTATTTTTGAAATGTCATACCGGTTAGCAATGAGACAACTTCTTATACAGTCAATAATAACCTTTTTCCTGGCGGCACCAATGGCCGGACAGATACTCACTGACAGCAACCTGCCTATTGTGATAATAAATACAGATGGTGGAGTGAACATTCCTGACGAACCCAAGGTATTGGCTACAATGAAGATCATTGACCGCGGACCAGGGTTGAGAAACTATGTATCCGATCAGAACAACACGGCATACCTGAACTACAACGGCCGGATCGGAATTGAGATCAGAGGTTCGTCATCCCAGGAATCCCCGAAAAAGAACTACGGCTTTACAACCAGACTGGCTGATGATGTTTCAAACAATAATGTCAGTCTGCTGGGCATGCCTAAAGAGAATGACTGGATTCTCGGGGGAATGGTTTTTGACACAGCATTGGTACGTGATTATTATTGTCACAATCTCTCCCGCCAGATGGGTAACTATGCTTCACGTGCCGTATACTGCGAGGTGATCATTAATAATGACTACAAAGGACTATATTTCCTTCAGGAAAAGCTTAAATCAGACGATAACAGAATTGACGTTATGAAGATAGGCGTGGCAGACAATAGTATGCCCGACCTGACAGGAGGTTACATCACAAAGGCAGACAAGAGGACAGGAGGTGATGAACCGGCCTGGATAATGTACTCCTTTCAGAATTCCATTGTCGAGTATATTCATGAACTACCTAAACCTGAAGATGCAACCACCACACAGACGTCGTACATCAGGAATGAGTTTTTCAAACTTGAGTCTGCTGCCGGAAACAATGACGTCTCGGTTATTAACGGCTACCCGGCACTGATAGACGTACCTTCCTTCATCGATTACTTTATTGTCAACGAGTTTGCTTCCAATCCTGATGCCTACCAGTACAGTACCTTCTTCCATAAGGACAGGAACGGGAAATTGCGGGCAGGACCTGTATGGGATCTTGATCTTTCCTTCGGCAATGATCTGTTCCAATGGTCTTTTGACAGGAGCAAAACCTATCTCTGGTATTTCGAGGATTACTATTACAATAACGGGTCAAAATTCTGGCGTGACCTGTTCCATAACAACCTGTTCCGCTGTTACCTTTCAAAACGCTGGAATGAGTTGCTGCAGCCCGGGAATCCGTTAAGCAAAGATTTCCGGGAGACCTTCCTGGACCAGACAGTGGCAGAAATTTCAGAGGCAGTAGGAAGAGAGTACCTGCGCTGGGGAAAGACCGGTAGTCATGCTGAGCGGATTGCATCCATCAAATCATTCATGGACGCACGTGAAGCGTGGATCACGGCCAATATAGGTTCATACACGGCCTGCAGTAACGTAAGCGTACCACAACTTGTCATCACAAAGATAATGTACCATCCGGAAGTCTCCACTCAGTTCCCTGATGACGATCAAACGGAATTTCTGGAGATAAGGAACACAGGAACCACAACGGTAAACCTGAGTGGGGTCTATTTCAACGGCACAGGCTTTGTATACCAGTTTCCTGCAAACGCCACCCTTGCTCCCGGGCTGTGTGTCATACTGGCAAGTAACGCCACAGTTTTTCAGTCGAAGTATGGATTTGCTCCCTTCGGGCAGTACACCAGGCATCTATCAAACAGCGGAGAGCCCCTTCTTCTTTGCGATGCTTTCGGAAATGTGATAGATTTTGTCATGTATTCGGACCAGAGTCCCTGGCCTGATGCTGATGGCAATGGCAACTACCTGGAGCTTGCGGGACTTACTCTTGACAACAGCCTTCCTGAGAGCTGGATAGCCTCGGGCGCGGTGATTACCTCCGCCGCGGCTCCTTCTGTTGAAACGGAATTCACACTCTATCCCAATCCGGCAGGGGATGTTTTAAACATAAGTGCCGCCACAGATATCTCCGGTGTCAGTATCTACGATCTCACGGGTAACCATCTCATTTATATGCAATGCCAGGGCAGCCGGTGCATGGTCAATCTCAGCCGGCTTACTCCGGGAACCTATATAGTAAGAATCTTCACCGCCAGAGGAAGCAATGCAAAGAAGATAGTGAAGGAATGACCGGTCACCAGACCCAGGTGCCCGCTGCGCCGCTTTCCAGGCTTAAAGGCAGGCTGTTTCCCCTGAATATAATATTGAATGTCTTTTTTGTCCGGGCAGTATTGAGTACAATCAGGACTTTCCTGCCTTCCGCAGTCTGAAATGCAACATTCGGCAGGTTGCCCGGTATATTGGATGCGACACGCACCGACCCCGGTCTGACAAATCTTGCCGCATGGGCCAGTATGTAATATGCAGGGTTTCTCTTAACGATGTCTCCGCTTATGGTCACGGTACCCAGGCATCTGTCACAGCCGCCATCAGTATGCGGATCATAAGAAGGATCCGAAGCCAGGTTCCACTCCAGCACATTTCTGCTCCAGTTACGTGTGGCACCAACGATCAGGTTCTCGATATGCCATTTAAGGTCCTCAGCAAGGTTACCGGGGCCTCCCACCCACTGCTCGGTAAAATAGATATTCTTCTCAGGGTAAGCATTGTGTACAGCAGTCAGGGCATCTATTGAACCTCCGTAGAGATGAAAAGCAGAGCCGTCAACATATTTTCCGGCTTCGTCATCAGCCAGGAGGGCAAGAGGATAATCCGTACGATCGGCATTATGATCATAAACGACTATCCTGGTGGTGATCCCTGCTTCAGCAAAGGCCGGACCAAGGCTCTGTTTTATAAATTCTGCCTGCTCTTCGGCGGTCATGAGCATACTCGGGTTGTTGCCTCCGTAGAGAGGTTCGTTCTGCACTGTGATCGCATCAATCTTTATACCCTCGTCCTGCATCGCCTGGATATACCTCACAAAGTATTTTGCGTATGCATCATACCACTCAGGCTTCAGGCTGCCCCCGACAGAAGCATTGTTTGTCTTCATCCACAGGGGGGCAGACCACGGCGAACCCATGATCCTTAACTCCGGGTAAATTTCCAGTATCTCTTTCAGAACAGGTATCAGGTCGGCCCTCTCGGGATCAATGCTGAATTGCTCCATCTGCGGGTCAGTTTCACCGGGTGGCAGGTCGTCGTATGAAAACACCCTGTCACTGAGATCAGAGGCTCCTATGCTGACTCTCAGATAGCTTATACCTATACCGTTATCCACAGTATCAAATAGTTCCCTGAGAAGCGATGTCCTGCCTGCCTGCGACATGTCATTCAAAAGGATGGCGCTGCCACCGGTAAGGCAGTTGCCAAAACCGTCAATATCCTGAAATCGTTCAGTTGTATCAACCACGATAGCCGGATCGGCATTTGATGTTGTAAGAAATTCCTGTTTCCCTTCCAGGCGCCTGAACAGCACTCCCTGATCCGGGGAGGTGATCCATGACTCAGCAACAATTCCTGTTCCCTCACCGGTAGCCGGCTCATTTTCAGGAGCCCTGTTACAACCGGCCATGAGGAATAAAACAAACAATGGTGATATCCTCACCAGCAGTTTCATTTTGTCTGATATACCCTTACGTAATCTACCACCATTGTCCTGGGGAAGATTGTGTCATCAATACCTTCAAGACCACCCCAGTTACCACCTACTGCCACATTCAACAGAAGGTGAAAACGTTTGTCAAACGGCCATGCTGCGTAACCTGTTCCTTCGTTTTTGAAAGTGAAATACAGCAAATCGTCAACATATATACGTATCTCTTTAGCCTCCCATTCCATGGCATAGACGTGAAAATCACTGTAGCACGACTGAACAACAGTGGTAGCTCCCTTCTGAGTTCCGATGGAGTGGTTATAGGCTTCCGTATGGATTGTGCCGACTATTTTGTAGGGGTCATATCCTACGCTCTCCATGATGTCAATCTCACCGCTGGCAGGCCATCCGCCATACGACCAGTCGGTTGACAACATCCATATTGCCGGCCACATGCCTCTTCCATCAGGAATTTTTGCCTTTACCTCAATCCTTCCGAAAAGCCAGTCGCCCTTTCCCTTTGTCCTCAGCCTGGCTGAGGTATAGCTGAATCCCTCATACTCTTCCTTGCGGGCGGTGATGTAAAGATAACCATCCTTCACCTCGGCATTCTCAAGCCTGTTGGCTGTATAATATTGAGCCTCATTGTTTCCCCATCCGCTGGCATTGCCTTCGGTATCAAAGCTCCATTTTGCCGGATCAGGCAGACCATTATAATCGAACTCGTCACTCCACACAAGAACCTTGTTACCGGTATTCGGATTATCAGGATAAGGTTCAGGGTTTTCGTTTCTGTTGCATCCCGGTGCCAGCAAGGCAACTGTAAAAATCAAAACTGTTATCGGTACCATATCTTTCATTCAGGGTAATACTATTTAACAATAAAGTCGGCATGGAGTCCCTCGTCAGAGTTCGGACCTATCCATACATCAAACTCGCCGGGTTCGGTCACTGTCTCACTTCCATTGAAGAACGACAGGTCTTCTGCCGTTAAGGTGAACTCTACTTCAGCGGTCTCACCTTTATTAATATGGAGGCGTCTGTAACCTTTAAGCTCTTTTACCGGCCGGGTTATGCTTCCCACCCTGTCACGGGTGTAGAACTGCACTATCTCATCCGCATCCCATTCACCGCTATTGGTGACCTTTGCTTTCACTGTCAATGACCCTTTCATATCCATCACCTGGGAAGAGAGGGTGAGGTCGCTGTAACTGAATGTGGTATAGCTAAGTCCGTAGCCAAAAGGCAACAGCGGAGTATAACCGTAGTCGAGTTGAAAAGACTTATATCCAAGGGAGCTTTGCGGGTTTTCAACGGGTATGCTGTCTATGGGTGTCCATGACTTTTCCGTTGCCGGCCGCCCTGTGTTTTTTCTGTAGTAGTAGAATGGTATCTGGCCGGAACCTTTAACAAAGGTTACCGGTAGCTTACCCGAAGGCGACTCTTTACCGAAGATCAGGTCAGCGAGGGCCGGTCCGGCCATTGTTCCCCCGTGCCATGCGTAGAGAAGAGCATCAGCCTCTCCAAGTTCCTCTCCTATTGCAAGAGGGCGGCCGGCCATCACCACCACAACAAGAGGCTTGCCTGTAGAAGCCAGCTCCGATATCAGTTCACTCTGGGCACCCGGAAGGTCTATTTCACCGCGTGACTGTCCTTCACCTGAAAGGATCCATTCTTCCCCGGCGAAAAAGAGAATCACATCAGAACTCTTTGCAACAGACAGGGCTGCCTTAAACAGATCTTTTTTCTTGTCACGACTGTATTTCAGTCCTGGCGCATATTTTACTTTTCCTTCGCCCAGAAGGTCCTTCACTGCTTTCAGTGGAGTGACAGAGTTCTCCGGTCTGCCGTCAAAGCACCACGTTCCTAACTGATCACGAGGCGCATCGGCAAGCGGTCCGATCACTGCCACTGATGATATCCTGTCGGCTGACAACGGCAGGGTCTTTTCACTGTTCTTGAGCATCACGACACTCTGTCTTGCCACCGTTCGGGCATGATCAAGGAATGACGGATCAAGAAGCTGTTTTTCTGCCTCGGGATCTATATAGGGATTTTCAAAAAGTCCCATCCTGTATTTCACACTGAGTATATTCCTGACAGCATCGTTAATCTGCTCCATCGTGATCTTTTTTTCCTCGAGCAGCGCCTTGATATTATCATAATAGGCAGTGGTAGCCATTTCCATGTCAACGCCTGCCCGGATAGCTTTTGCTGCTGCATCCTTTTCGTCAACGGCATAGCCATGATTGACCAGCTCAACCACTGATCCCCAGTCACTCACCACAAAACCGTCAAACCCCCATTCTTTCCGCAGTATCTGTTTAAGAGTGAACTCATTGGCAGACGTAGGAATGCCATTAAGGTCATTAAAAGCTGACATGAAAGTAAGGGCACCTGCATCCCTGGCTGCTTTAAATGGTTTCAGAACCACGTTCCGCAGTACAGGTTCAGAGATATAGGTTGTATTATAGTCGCGGCCTGCTTCAGAAAAGCCATAGCCGACATAGTGCTTTGCGCAGGCGGCTATGGATGTGGGATCGGTAAGGCTGTCGCC
>QKGI01000119.1 GCA_003250475.1 Bacteroidota bacterium
GCCTGTGAAAACAGCCGGCTCCTGGACAATACCCAACACCTTTGTGGGCGGTACGATGCAGTATCTCTTTCCACAAGATCAGGGCACCCGTGGTTTTATGAAGAATATCCCATTAAAACTTAGGGTCGGATACTACATACTCTCCGGAAACAACCAGAAGACATACCTGGGAGGCATGCTGTCGGACTATTATATTAAAGCACCGCAATATGTAGAGGCGCATGGTTATACGTTCGCATTTCAGGGTGTCCTGCGAACCGACACCCTGCCGGAAATAATGGAAAGCCTGGCATTCTGCACTACCGGTGACAACGGGGAGTTTGTCTTTATGTTCAATAACCCGGGACTGGGTCTTGTGGCTGAGAATGTAATTGCACACCGGACACAGATGGGGCTTGAGTTTGGCGGCATCAAGGGTGGCGAACCTGTATATGTGCCCGATGAGACTGTTGAAATTACCACCGGAGACCTGTACATGTATGCCAGTATTATTGTTGACAACCCTTATTATACAAGTCCTGTAAACGAGTTGCTTACTCAAAAGGGGGAACATGCAGACCTGGGTGTTGTCACCACAAAAGTCAGGTCATATGACCTGAAGGTAAATGTCAAAGCTGACAAGAGCTACCAGGATCAGTACAAGCAGGACAATGTCGAGAGTATGGTTGTATATCTTCTCAGGGGATATCAGCCCGGAGGAGTGCCGGCTAATGAGGGAAAAGGATCACAACCTGTTGAGGCGGGAGAGAAGATGTTCAATATGAGGGTGATTGCGAAGGAGATAACGGGCAACACCGGCATCGCCACCCTTCACAATCTCGTGAAAAACAACTATTCAGACCCCAATGACAGGTATTTCCTGTACGCCACTGCACTTGAAAGCTCAGATATCAACTACACAATGGATGCTGCCGTATTGTACGGTTATAATTGTCCGGGTGACGGTGCTGTATTCGCAAACCAGTATGTGCTTCCTTCGCCGGAGCCCCTGAAGGAGCTGGTCGCAAGGCCGCTTCCTCCTGCTATCAGGGGTTCGGTCTACAGGTATGATAACCAGATGCAGCCGGTGAGCGATGCTCATGCGCAGCTTTTTAACATGAGCTATATAGTTGATTCCTATATAACCGGTCCAGACGGCAGGTTCAACTTTGAGCTGCCGGGTTCCAGGGAAGGGGATGCATGGGCATTGTTTGTCACCCACCCGGGATATAAAGCCAGGTATGTTCCTGTGCCCTACTCGCTTATCCTGGGGAAGAAATATGTCAGGGAGGATATCCTTCTTGAGCCCGAGGCAACTGTCACAGGAACAGTAATCAATGAGAAAGGGGAAGGAGTACGGGTTCATATGCGTATGGATGACGGTGCATACCAGGAGTTTCATCCTGTCTGTCTTGATTTCCTGCCTCTGCAGGAGGCAGCGGTTTCACAGGATATCCATTCCACAGGCACTGCCGGCGTACAGACAGTACACAATGCGGGTTCTGAAATGACGTTGAGCTATGTCGGTAAAAACCTGTCAGCCGGTCCCGGCAGTATGTCACTGAATACCGGAATTAAAAGCGGAGCCCTCAGCAATATTGTAATGACCCCGCCATGTACCAGTCCTACACGGTTTACCCTGTACTCGACCACGGGTAGCCATAAGATTATTATAGACCCGGTTGACCCGGGATACCTGCCAGACACTGTTGAGGTTGATGTACACAAGGACAAGAATGATCTTGCCCCGATAACTGTTCTGACAAAAAAACACCGTATTCTGGTCAGGGTGAAAGAGTCAGGTTATTCAGGCACTCCTGTGCCGGCTGCTCCTGTGGCCAACGCAAAAGTCACGGTAGAAAACTATGCAACAGGAATAACAAATAACGTCGGAGAGGTAAGCTTTGAGTACGTATCTGCAAGTGATACTGTCAGGCTGTATGTTGAGGGGCCGGCACAGTCAGATTATGTACCCACGGTTAAAACGGCCTATGCTGACGAGTCAGCCGTTTATAAGGTGATTATTGTAACACTCAGACCGGGAGGCAGGATAAGAGGTGTTGTCTATGCCGGCACCACAGACTCATCCTCCGTAGCCTCAGCGCGGGTCTATGCCGATATCCCGGGGGAGATAAAGATCGAGACGCTTAGCGATGCAAAGGGAAATTATGAACTGCGTAATGTCCCGCTCAACACGAAGATCAGGCTCAGGGCTGTCAAGTCGGTCTCCAACTATGTCGGCGACTCTCTTCAGGTGCAGGTCATGAAGGTGAAGCCCTCGGATACCGGTATCCTGGAAGGGATCAACTTCCACCTGCAGGTGTTCAACGATATGGATATCTCCAGGCTCCTGGGCTTCCCGGTGGAGGTCACACGTCTCACTCTTGGAGGAGCGGGAGGCAAGGAGGTATATATCTCCGGTAACTTTACCGATATACCGTCAAACGAATGTTTCAGCCTGCCGGCCTCTGAGGCGGGAATGAGATTCAACAATGTATCTATCATTCCGAGCCCTTACCAGCAGAACGAAAACGGAGTGCCTCTCTCACAACCGAAGGACAACAAAGTCACAACCAACAGGAACAAGTTGTCAGTGAACCTGTACAAGAGCTATAAGGCTGATCTTGTCGGAGACCAGCTTCTCGGGCTGGAGGTTGTTGACATCAGCAAGGGGACAGGCGCCATTTCAGCACGGGTGAAGTTCGATGAGGCCTCCTTCCCGACGACACTGGTTGGATTCAAGGAGACCGTCTGGCTCTCTTCAGGTACCTCCGGGACAATCAGGATGCCTGCCTTCTCAACCGAGCCGGGCTACGTAAGTTACCCGCATGGACTTTATATCTCCGACGCTAACGGTGGTCCTCTCTCGTTCACCTTTGACAACCTGAACCTAGAAGCCGGCCGTGCCGGTTCTGTCATCAACGGAGACACCCTCAGGCTCAATGCCACGCTCCATACCAACTTCAGGAATATCCCCCAGCCTGATGCCATGCTCCAGCTTGGCGATATGGTATTTATTAAGGAGGCTGCGCAGGCCGTTTCCTTCAAAAGTATCTCAGGCAAAGACCTGGTTATACCACTCTCACAAAGCACTGTTCCCTGGAGCCTGAACGTAAGTAACTGGGTCCTTGGCAAAGACAATGGACTCCAGTTTGTCAACGGTTTTGTCAACACGGGAATCGTGACCATACCTTTTACCAATATCTATGTTGAACAGGTACAGGACTCCACCCTGCTGAAAGGAGGAGACTACAAGCTCGACCAGCTCTCCCTTGCCAACCTGGTGACACTGAATATCACAGGCCAGAAACAGTTTGGCTATGATGTTGGTCGCCATGCCTGGAAGCTGTCTGTCAGCGGTCTCCCGGGCCAGCCGTGCGCATGGTTCGGAGGTCTCCCGGGAATGGCCCAGGGTGACAGGGTGGAAATAGAGAACTTCTTCTTTGTAAGTAACGGTAATCCTGTCTTTAACATCAGCCAGACCGGCAAGCCCCTGACGCTCTATAACGTGGGGTTATTCACCCCCGGGCTGATCACGGTCATCAATGACGATATTGCTATCGCCGGGATGATTGACTATAAGATACCTTACATGAACAACGGTAACAAGATCGATTATAAGATATTCTACTTCCGGGAAAATGATAACTCGATAGGCTTCCGTAATGAGGTTGCAGCGTTTCTTATCACTCCTCCCGGCCCGGTGACGATGGAGTTTTTCCAGGTGACGGGAACACAGACCCTCGATGAAAAGGGGTTCTATGCAAAGGGCAAGGTGTATGAGACGATAGGCTCTGACAGGCTCTTTGAGTTTGATGCCTGGCTGTACAGGACTACAGACTCGACCTCGCTTATCGTTGATCGCACCACCAACCAGATGTTCAGGTTCTCGGGCAGCAGCGCTGCTTCTCCCAGGCTGGAGAATGTGTGGGGAAGGACCTTTGTCTCCGGGGCAGGATGGAAGCCGCTGTCGTTTGGCGGGGATCTGCGTAATGCCAAAGGGGCCGAGGGCTCGCTGAGCTTCACGGTGCAGGGCGACCTTGTGGCCGATGAGCAGGAGATAACCGTTGCCAATATACCTGGTCCCTTCTCCGGCATCAGTAACTTCACCTATGATTTTGCCAATAAGCGGTTTACAGGCATCATTGACTTCGGCAGGACACTTGCCGGAGGAGCCTCTTTCAATGCCTCGGCGGAGGTACTCTTTGACCAGGGCGGATGGTATCTGCTGGGACTGGGGTCGGTGGCAGTACCCTCACCAAGCATGGGTGGTGACGCCTCTGTCTTCATAGGCAGCTATAAGGTCAACCAGGAGATCATTAACAAATTCATACCCAACTCCAGGGTCTACCAGCTCTTTGGCGAACCGCCGGCGAACTTCCCCGCACTGAACCAGCAGTTCAGCGGCTTTTATATCGAAGGAGGCGTTCATCTGCCTATACCGGTGATCCCGCAGTTTGAATTCGACCTGGGGCTGATAAGTGCACAGCTAAGCCATGAGGTAGGCGCCGACATTCGTATGAGCATGAACTTCACGGAAGCCAACACATACCATATGGGAGTAAGTATTTACGGCCGCATAACAGCAGGAGTAGGGGCATCCATGGGCGTTGTCTGCGCCTCCTCGACGGTGACAGGCAAAGGACTGATAAGCGCCGACGGACTCTATTCATCCAACGGCACCTGGTCAGCTACCGGGTACAGTGAGTTTGGCATCTCGGGTGTCACGGAACTGGGAATAGGGACCTGCACATCATCATGTGAAGGCGTATTCGGTGTAGGTCCCTGCTTTGTCGATTCAGCCTCAGCCGGGAAATCACTCTTCGGCAAGTTTACCATCTCGGATGCGGGAACAGACTTTGAGTTCGGATTTAAATAACACTGTTTTTAATGACTCTCTTTCAGATAGTATATAATAATTATCACGATGACAGGTAAAAACTATATATCAGGATATGGCAGAAAGGTGGCATTAATGACATGTCTGCTTCTTTCCTCTGCAATTGCCCCGGCACAGGCACCAGCTGAAGCTGCACAGGGCAGCCCTTATGGAGTCTTTGTGATCACCGGCAGCAGGATCATCATGCCGGAAAAGGCTTCAGATAAATCCTCCGGTTATCTTATTGAAAGGAGCGGGATTAAAGATGAGCGGTGGGAGAAGGTTACACTGCTCACCGCCCCCGGAAGAATGAAAGACTTTGAGAGCAGCCTTAAGTACTGGTGTGACAGGTTTCCTGAATGGGCTGATTTTGAGCGTATACCTGTCGCCACACTGTACCCTGTACTGGAGAGGACAGGAACCACCGACTCACTTAAGTTTTATGGCCAGTTGCTTCCTGTGCGCCTGGCTGCCGGGGTAGTGTTTCTTGATTCAACGATCACAGATACACTGAGATACCGGTACCGTGTCACGGAGGTATCATCCGCAGGCTCAGGAAAGGAACTATTCGTCTCTGCTCCGGCACGCATGGAGGAGAGCACGTTCCTTGGCAGGCCCTTTATTGCAAATAAGCTTGTCTCATCTGACGAGGTGATCATCACCTGTGGCCTTGATCCCGGGTTCAGGCCTCCGTTCTACAGGGTCTTCCGGAAAAAGGAAGGTGACAGTTCATTCTCCCGGATTAACCCTGCCACTGTGAGGTTTATCAGAAATGACACCTCTTTCGTAACCGTAAGGGACACGGAGGTAGAGCAGGGGAAGGTATATTCTTATTACATTGTCCCTGTTGACTATTACGGGAGGGTTTCTGTTCCGTCAGAGATAGTACGCACCGGCATCTACAGCTTCGGTAGTGTCAGGGCGCCTTACAGTATCACCACAGAGGCCGTCCTGCCGGCGGGAGGCATACGGATCAGGTGGAGCTTTGACAACCCGGCAGATATCAGGAGCCTGAATATCTACCGGAGCACCGATTATGATACCGGGTATGTGCTGCTGAAAAAAATATCACCTTCGGATACCCTCTTTACTGACCTGGAGGTGGAGCCTATGCACAAATATTACTACTACCTTGTCATGGAGGGCTTCTTTGACGAAATGTCTTCACCGGGTGTCAGGGTTTACGGCATTGCTGAGAACAGGCTTCCGCCGCAGAGACCGGTGATAGCCGATGCAGAAGGCATAAAACAGGGTGCAAGGCTTGAGGTGAGATACTTTAATCCCGACACCAGGGCAATACGTCTTTACCGCAGGATAAAAGGACATGCTGAATTCTCGCCTGTTGCAGTCATTCCGGCCGTATCAGGTGAGCCGGTATCTTATACAGACACCAGCAGTTACTTCACGGGCTATACCCTGTTGAGCTATATTGCCATGGTTGAGAATACCAGTTATGCCCTGAGTCCTTTCTCCGATACCGTGTCAGTATATCCGTTTTCTGAGAGCGGGCCTCCTGCACCCGATAACCTGAGTGTCACCTCAGAAGACAAAGAGGTTAACCTTGTCTGGGATGATCTCTTCACCGCAACTCCTTCGGTAACCGGATACAGGGTTTACAGGAGACTGTATGATGATACCGGGAGAAAGAAAAAACCGTTTGAGCTGGCCTATGACGGCTCACTGAAGCCTGAAGTCAACTACTTCACTGACACGCATGTGGCAGAAGGCAACACTTATGAGTACCAGGTGCGTAGTGTTGATTTCAAGGGAACGGAGAGCGCTGCGGGCACTGCTGGCATGATCGCTATTCCTCTGACCAGGCCTGTGGCACCGTCAGGCATGAGGCTCCTTGTACAGGACGAAGGCATTGTTGTTGAGTGGGAGGAACCCGACCAGGAAGGCATAAATTCCTACAGGCTCTACAGGTATGAGCGTGGTAAGGCACCGGTGATGATCAGAACAACGCCTCGCGGCACTGCAAAATATACCGATGCTGCCGCGCTGAAAGGGAGACTCTACTTCTACTATCTCACCTCTGTCCATGACAACGGTGTTGAGAGCACTCCCGGCAGGGAGGAGGGTATATGGAGGCAGTAAATTATAAGGATGCATAGAGCTGCCCTGGTGCTTAATTTTAGTCTGGTTCATCATATAATGTGGATGCTTATTTCTTAACTTGCATGACTATCATTACTAACTATTAATAAATCGCTGCCATGAATTATGTAATTATCGGTTTGATTGTTCTTATGATCTTCTTTTTGGGGATCAGGATTGTAAGACCCACTCACAGGGCACTGATTGAGCGTCTGGGTAAGTATTACAAATTTGCCAATCCCGGGTTTCACTGGATAATACCGGTCATTGACAAAATGTACAAGGTAAATGTGACTGAGCAGATGGTTGATGCTGAGCCGCAGGAGATCATCACTAACGATAACCTGAATGCCAGCGTTGATGCGCAGGTCTACTTCAAGGTCAGGCCTGAAGAGGATAGTGTCAAGGGATCTCAGTACAACGTCAACAACTTCAGGTACCAGATCGTCAACCTGGCCCGGACGACACTCCGTAACATCATCGGTACCATGACTCTTAAGTCGGCCAACAGTGAGCGTGGCAAGATTAATGCCGAGCTTTATGACACTCTTCACACTGAGACAAAGGGGTGGGGGATTGATATCGTGCGCACCGAGCTGAAGCAGATTGACCCTCCCAAGGATGTCCAGGAGACCATGAACAAGGTTGTCAAGGCTGAGAATGAGAAGATAGCCGCTGTGGATATGGCTTCTGCCACCGAGACTGTTGCTGACGGGGTTAAGAGGGCCAAGATCAAGGAGGCTGAGGGTGCCAAGCAGGCCAAGATCCTTCAGGCAGAAGGGGAGGCCGAATTTATCAGGCTGGTGAACGAGGCTGCCGAGAAGTATTTCATAGGCAATGCGCAGATTCTGCGTAAGTTACAGGCTATGGAGACGGCTCTGCAGACCAATACCAAGATTGTGGTTCCGGGCGGCAGCGACCTGGTGAATGTCATCGGTGAGATGGCAGGGGTGGTGCCATTGAATAAGAAATAGCATGGCAGTATTCCTGAAATAGAGAAGGATCTCAGATCCTTCTCTATGGCTATATGAAATGACAGGTTTATTCTGTTCTTTTTTTATCGCAAATTTTGTTATTTTTGCACCCGCAATGGTCGGTTGTCCGCCGGCTGGCGGATAGGCATCGGTCTGCAAAACCGGGTACGGCGGTTCGAACCGAACGAGCGGAGCGAGAGAGCTCGCGAGACGAACAGAGTGAGGTGAGCAACCTGACTCGCGGAGCGAGAGAGCTCATGAGGCGAATGAAATGAGCCGAATAATCCGCCACCGACGGTGGAAGTTTTTTGAAGTAAGGAAATTACAAAGATATTTGGTCGGTTGGCCGAGTGGTTAGGCATCGGTCTGCAAAACCGGGTACGGCGGTTCGAATCCGCCACCGACCTCAACAAAATCCCCCCTGAGCGTAGCGAAGGAGGGATTTTTTGTTTTCAGCCCGACGCTCGCTTGCGAAGCGGAGGGAAGGAAACAAAAAAGCCCGTAGGCCGCAAGTGGCGGCCGGGGATTTTGTTGCACAGGCCCCCCGACTGCGGATCATGCAATAATCCGCCCGATGTATGGTTGCAATGCTGAGGGCAATAAACAAAAAAGCCCGTAGGCCGCAAGTGGCGGCCGGGGATTTTGTTGCACAGGCTCCCCGACTGCTGATCATGCAATAATCCGCCCGCAGCCCGCTTGCGAAGCGGAGGGAAGGAAACAAAAAAGCCCGTAGGCCGCAAGTGGCGGCCGGGGATTTTGTTGCACAGGCCCCCCGACTGCGGATCATGCAATAATCCGCCCGCAGCCCGCTAGCGAGGCGGAGACCAGGATAATTATGGTCCGGGGTTTTAAACAGCAGGGCGTCTGTCAGAATCTGATCTTCATCGATAAACCACCATACCTTATCCGCAGGTTCAGGCTGGTAAGATCCTTAATGGGTAGTTGCACAAACGGCTCGAACAGCAGGTGACTGGTCCTGTTGAACGGTAATGAGTACCCGGCCGAGAAGTTGGCGAGGCCCAGGAAGTCGACGCGGTTAAAGACCTCCTCCTCACTGTCAATTCTTACCGAGGTGGTCATACTCTCATAGGATACCTCACCTGAATAGGAATCGATGTTGGTCTTTGTGTAGGTATTATTAACATTACCCGACAGACGCTGGTCGAGGTATATCACTGTAGATACACCCGTGGAGACAAAGAGGTTTGATCCGCCTCTCTCAAGCAGTGAAAAGACAAGGTTAACCGGTATCTCCATTGACAGTATATCGATATCAGCTTCATAGGAGGTGGTCGTTCCTGACATGCCGTTCAGCTCAGGTGTACTGTAATCAAGGAAATCCTGGTTTCCTCCTGTAGTGCTCTCCATGGTGTAGTTATGCCTTGCCATTGCCAGTCCCGGACGAACAGAGATCCTGCGGGTAAGCTGTTGTTCCACATAGACACCCAGGGAAACACCCTGTGCGGCTGACGTCATGTTATCGATGCTTGCCATCATACCCGTTAAGCCTGTCATAATGGTCGTGGATCTCTTCTCACGTGGGAAGGTATACATATCGCTCAGTAACTTTCTCGGTTTCAGCCTTAGTTCTGTATCAGCATCATCTGTTAATCTTAATTCGGCGATATCACCCGGCACATTCAAATCAGTCACAGAGGCTACAGCAGCATTGACAGGTTCTACTGAAGACAACGCATCAGTATTTGCCATCATCGACAGAGTTGATTTTTCGGCAGCAACGGTCTCAGCGCCACCGGCTTCTGCCAGGACCGGTCCTGCAGTCCTGCCAACGCGGGAACCAGGTTTCTCGCGGACTGCCTCCTGTCCCTGTACGGCTTCGCTTGCTGCCGCCTCAGAAACGTTACCTGCATCGGCAACGATCGGACTGGCTGCAGAGGTATCCTCCATCTCTGTTCCTGTCTCCGTCAGTCCGCCTGATGTTGTCTCCCGGGCAATCATGTCAGCAGGCTCGCCGGTTCTCCGGTTATCAGTACGCACGGTAAAGAGTATTCCCAATGTCACCAGCACAGCTATAGAGGCGGCCCTGGCCCACAGCGGGATTATTATTGCACGCCTGCGTCTCCTCTCATGCTCCCGTACAAACGCATTCCACCCTTCCTCTGCGAGGTGGTCGGCATTATAATTTTCAAAGGCCTCCTTTACCTTACGGCTGAATATGTCATCAAAGTTCTTCATGGCCCTTTTTAACCTGGATAATATGCCTGTTATAAAGTTCCCTCAGCATCTTTTTAGCCCTGGCAAGGTTTGCCCTGGATGTGGAAGCTGTTATACCCATCATCTGACCTATCTCTTCGTGCGAATAGCCTTCCACCTCGAAGAGATTAAATGTGATCCTGTAATTTGCCGGGAGATACCTGTACAGTTTCAGGATATCGTCTACGGAGAGATCGGTCTCTATGTCAGGATCGCCCGCCCTGGTGTCAGTGATTGAATCCAGGGAGATGTTTTCACTGTCTCTCAGGTTCTTCCTGTAATTATCGATAGCGGTATTGACCAGTATCTTTCCATACCAGCTTTTAAACGGCCTGGAATGGTCGTAGTCAGATAGTCTGTCAAGGACTTTCATATAACTGTCATTCACTATCTCCATGGCTTCACTCTCTTCCCTGGCATACCTGATACAAACTGACATTGCAAACGAGAAGTACCGCCTGTAAAGCAACTCCTGCGAGCGGATGTCTCCACCGGCACATCTCTTGACAAGATCAGAGTCAGAATATTCATGACCTTTTATGGATCTTTTACCCATTATACCGCCAGGAATCAAGTTTCCCCGAAATAACTCAATTCGAACGATATTATGGTTATTACATTCATTTTTCTTCTGTTACATGAAGACAAAACCCAGGTGGAACTCCAGCCTGTTGATATCGGTCATGGTCTGAAGCACCGACCCTCCTCCCCACCAGTGGAGATCCTGGCTTAACATAATTTTCTGGTACCTGTAACCGAAGCCTATATTAATAGCCGTCTTCTTCCATGTAAACATGGATATCCCTGCCCCGGTATTGAACAGGAACCCGCCTTCCGTTTTACTGTTTGCCTGGTCGTATGCATAGTATGTGCCTTCCTGGTCTGAGACTGCAAACCCGTGGCCGGCTTTAATCCAGAAATAGGGAGAGATCCTTGAGTTCAGCGGAGTGTATCTGATATCGGCATAGAGGGGTACCAGAACCACGTCCATCTCTTCCCTGCCCGTGCCTATTCCGATCGCGAGGCCGTTTGCAAGCTGATAACCGTTTGAGAGGTTAAAACTGAGGCTGTTCAGGTTACTGTTCTCATTTTTTCCCGAGAGAACGCCTGCGGAAAGTCTTATATAGTAGCCGCTGGTTTTCAGGCTCCTTTTTACAGGGTACTTCAATGCTTCAACTGACGATACCTGTGATTTGTCTATCCGGATGACCTGCGGTGCCAATACCTTGATCTTCAGGTAGCCGGTTGTATCGCCAACAATGGTTCCCGAGATCCGGGAACCATCATTAAGCACAACAGTTTGTTTTCTCTGTTGACCTGTTGCAGAGAGTGTAAGTAAGACACAAACCGCAACTGCAATAAGTCTGGACATATATCTATTCTTCTGAAATTGCTATATGACTTATCTGAACTATATTTTCCGGGTTGCTGTAATCATACTGATAGATTCCTCCCTCACCTACAAGCATCAGGATTCCGTTCATGGGAATTACATCGTAAGTGTTAAAATCAGGGTAGTGGGCAACCTGGCTTGTTATTATAGCCAGCGGGTCTGACTTATTGTATATTTTCAGTCCCGCTGCGCCATCACAGATAAACAGCAGGTCCCCGTCAGTACCAAGCCCGTGCGGGTTGAACATCGGGTATGATTTCACCAGGTAGGGGTTTGTAATCGATGAGATATCAATTACTTCGAGCAGATTCTGCCCATTGCTGCATATGTTGCCTGTGCGGAGTGTAACATATGCGTACTGGCCGTCAACCACAACAGGATCGCAGGCGGTGATATGATCGTATGATGATATCTGGGCAGGCTTTTTGGGATCGGCAAGATCGAAGATCAGCATTCCGGTCGTGGTTCCAACAAACAGGTTGTTTTCAAGGCGGAAGAGTGTTTCCATCCTGCGCGGCACATCGACACTATCAATAATTGTCATATCGGATGGTGTGGTGATGTCCACTGTCTTTAACCTTACGGGTACTGCAATAACGTAGAGGTAGTCTTCATTCAGCATGAAGCGGGCCATGGAGCCTCCGGTACCGCTGCCACCGGTCCAGTTAACACTTGCATCGGTGCTCAGAACAAAGTTCATTGTCTCACGGTAAATCAGACCACCATAATAATAATTTTCAACTTTCTCGGTGATGGTCTTTGTCTCCCAGCCGACTATCACCCCCTTTGTTTTATCCACCATTGCATATGGATACCAGATATCTCCCTCCGGCACTATCTCCGGGAAGACATTCTCAATGCGGTCAATTTCGACGGGATTATTGATATCCGTTATGTCAATCGCCAGCAGGTCGATATAGCTGTCTGCATACAGTATATTACCGTTTATGGCCATATCGACATTGCCCAGAATCTCATAGAAGGCCACTTTCTCGGGATTGGCAGGATCTGAATTATCTATCACATGGATCCCCTTGCCGTACTCGTTAACGAAGATATACCCGTCCTTGAAATACATTTTCCCGGGATGGGAGATTTCTATGGGAGCGCTTTTTTCGAAGCTTGCACGAAACTCATCATATGCCATGTAAACAGGCACATTAGCCTCATAGGTAATCGTTTCCGTGGTTCTGTCGTTGCATGCCGTCAGGGCAGCCATCATGACGATCAGAAGTGTTGTGGATTTAATCAGGTTTTTCATATCATGATTTTTATTAACGGTTGACAACAGTAGTCAGTTCTCAATAAGGATTCTCATGGTCACTGATCCAGCGGATTTGTCACCTGTCCGATAAAGAGAAGGGTATTGGTTGTCCTCTCGCGAATGGCAAAGACAAACGGTTTGTCAATCACAAACTCATATGGCTGAGGCGGGAAGCTGGTCAGTTCTATTCCGATGGTTGTGACGGCGGCAGCTTCAGTGCCTACCTCGTCAACCTCCACGAATGTGTTTTGCTTCACGAAACTCACAAAGATTGATGCGTCTGAAATACCCGAGAGGTCTGCAGTTCCGGGAATGAAGGCATCAATCATACCCATGCTTTGCAGCTGGTCATTAAGTCTTTTCTCGTACGAGAATTTGTACTTTGGCATCAATACGTTCACCTCTCCAAACTCTTCCTGACCGTCAAGGTCTGCAGTGAGCGTGCTCCATGTCTCAGGGGTTAATGACGCAACGAATCCAGGGAGGGTCTCCACCGGGACCATCACCACCATGGTGAAGTTTGTACAGCCGTATGGCATCTCTATTGCCCTGTAATTACTTCCGAAGATCACCTTGGAACCTACTTCACCTTTCATTGTACTTACATTTACAGGGTCTGATCCCTCAGGATAAAATTGCCTGTCCGCGGTCAGGGCCTTGTCGAACTGATAGCTCCAGTCGCCCTTGAAGTACAGGGCGTTCATAAGAAACATCACCGCATCACCCGAGATCTCATCGAGCACCTTGGGGATTTTCCCGTTTGTATTATCACTGGCCCATTTGTTAATGGTGGTTAGTGCGGATGGCAGACTGAAGTCAAGTCCAGCTATCTCCGCATCAAAATCAGTAGTCATGGTATTGAGGTAGGGTGCCTTGACACTGAACCCCTGCCTGTAAAAAATTGCGTTGGCCAGGGCCAGCTTAACCTTTGGGTCGACAACAAGCAGCTGATCTACAAGACTTTTATAGACTTCGTTAATTTCACTTATCGTCATGCTTTCAGGATAATTCAGGGTTCCCTTCAGCTGATCATATGTATCACCGTCACAGCCATTCAGCAGCATTGTCAGGGCGGTGCTGGCGGAAAGCGGGGAAAGCATAAGATTTTCGTTCTTTACTGCCGCTACTTTTGTGAACAGCTCAATGCCAAAGTCATTGCTGTAATTAATTACTTCAAGGCTCTTGGCGGTCAGCTCCAGGCTCTTTGGGGTAAGATCGGGTTCCTCGTTTACTTTTGAGCATGATGGCAAAACCACGAAAGTCACGAGGGTGAGAATTATTAATACAGGTTTTTTCATAATTATGGGTTTGAGTGATTATTCTGCCTTCAGGCAGGGCTTATATAACCTAATACGAAATGAGTCTCCGGAGTGCTGCAGGCAAACCGTGAAATAATCCCGGGAAGGAGGAAGAAAAATCCACCTGACTGTGTAACTGGTTTGTTACATGCAATCGCCGGCACGGGGATTGATATTTCGAATGCCCTTATTATCAGGCTATTGCGTGTTGACGGCTGCAGCATTATTAACAAGTAAAAGCCCGGTCCGACAGTAAATGAAATTCACTGCCTGGCCGGGCATAACTAACGCCCTTTATTAAGGGACCGGCTCGGCAAATTACCTATCACACAAATGAGCCGGATTTCCTGCAAATCGCAACAACGCCCGGTGTTTTTATACCCGGGGTAAGCTTCTTATCTGTTCACGGGAAGTCTTCAGATGGATTCCGTCTCCACGACTTTTGCGTAGATGTCGGCATATGGAAGTATGAGGTATTTCTTTCCCTCAAACTCTATCTCCGTGCCCCCGAAAGGTTTGTAAAGAACAGTGTCGCCGGGCTTCACCTCGGCATTTTCTATAGCTCCCATCCAGGCAATCACCGCTGACTTTGGTTTTTCCCTGGCCACATCAGGAATAATAATCCCGGATGCCGTACGCTGTTCATCTTTTGGATCTGTGATGTCAAGGATCACCTGCTGGTTTATTGGCTGTAATTCTTTCATGATTGTTTTATGTTGATTATTTATTTGTGCTGTTAACAGTCAGAGTCCCAATAACTCCTTGAGTCTCGGCTGGTTGAATCCGACAACGACCTCCCCGTTGATATCTGTCTGAGGCACTCCCTGTTGTCCGGTTCTTTTTACAAGTTCTTCAGCTGCGTGCTGGTCGCGTGACACGTCAATATCTGTATATTGAATCTTGTTCTGCCTGAGCCACGACTTAAGCGTATTGCACCACGAACATGTTGGAGTGGAGTAGACGGTGACTCTTCTGGCGGGTTCTCCTTCCCTGGTTGCTGATGATCGATACAGGGCATTTTCAGTCATGGCACTGTAGTAGTCGCTCTCCTGGCATCCTTTGACTATCCCTGTAAGCCTGCCGTCGGTGAAGGTAAGCAGTGAGGGTACCGTTGTTATTCCGTATACAGGATGAATATCTTTCACTGTTGACACATCAGCAGCAAAAATCTTCACCCCGGAGGCACTGCCGGCAGCCTGCTCAAGGTTGTGAATCGCACAGTCGCTCTGGACGCTGTCACTCTTATGCAGCATAAGGAATACCTTCCCGCTGTTCCCGGCCCTGGTTATAAAATCTGTGTGAGAAGCCACCTGTTCAATCTTCATCTTTCCCGTTGTTGTTAATTGTGCCACAAAAATACCACAGACTGCACACCGGAAGCCATTGAGGTACATGTATTGCGCCAACGCCATGATTGATTGAAGTCAATTTTTTTATTGACCTCTGCCGGCTTGCGACAATAAGGAAAGTATGTCCCTATGGAGCGCCCATAGAAGTGGTTATTACATCTACGGTTCGTGAGGATTTGCGAAAAACCTCCGGCGGTTCCTGTTACTGGAACAGGTAATTAATTGATTTGGTGGAATTCTTAAGCAGGAAGTCTGTTGTGATCATCGACTGTGTTCCGTGTACCTTGTGAATTAATACGACCTGGCAGGTGACCTTCTGGCTGGCTTTGAGCAGATCAATGATCTCTTTCTTACGGTCTGCACTGGCATTCTCAGGCCTGCTGCCTGCCTGCCTGTTACGGGTATCTCCCAGCCTCCACATCTTCCAGTCTGAGCTGATGATGAATTTCCTGACATCAGCCTCCCAGTACTGTTTGATATCTGCAGGTTGATGAATGTACATCTTCGGACTGTCGTCAAATCTCAGTACGATGCTGTGTACCATGTTCTCAGTGCCCACATTCCTGCTCAGCAGTATCTGTCCTATGATCTGATCATACGGGTTATCCGCTTTTTTCACGGATGTCACCGCCCGCATTATCCTCAGCGTTTCTGTGCCCCCGACGGAAGTGACAAAGGCCATCCTGTATGTTTCATCATAAGTCTCGGCAGTCTGTGCCTTCCACTGTGCGCTGGCAACGCTGCTTAACAGCAAGGCTGCCACGATTACAACCGCGTTTTTCATCTTATCAGGTTTTATTCATTATAGTCTGGCAGAAATCCCATGTTTCAAATATGTTAACGTAGCATAGTTACCTGCATTTACAGCAGGGCTCTTTGTGTGCCTGTTAACACTGATGCCTTGTAATATCAGGGTGTCTTTGTCACCTGTGATTCACGAGGCAATTATCTCCTTAATCTCACAGTAATTACAACGTTAAATCTGCCGGAAAGTTACGCGCAGGTATCCCTAATATCTCTTCCCGGACCTGTAATTTACAGTTTTAATACTTACCGGGACAGTTTTTCCTCTGCCGGAGCGGCCTGACTGTTTTATTGCTCAACTTATTTGTTAAATTAGCATCTTAACGTACAGAATGCCGACCGCCCATGAGTAATCAAAGAAGTCTTGCCAGAACACTCGGATTGGGTTATGCCGTCATCTTTGTCATAGCAAACATCATAGGATCAGGGGTATACAAGAAGATTGCCCCGATGGCCAATGAGCTGCACTCATCGGTCTGGATACTGCTGGTCTGGATTGCCGGTGGCATTATCACACTGTTCGGGGCGTTGAGCAATGCCGAGCTTGCGGGTATGCTGGCAGATACAGGGGGCGATTATGTCTATCTAAAAAAGATATACAAACGGTTCTTTTCATTCATTTACGGGTGGTCACTTTTTGCAGTGATACAGACGGCTACGATCTCATCGCTGGCATATGTCCTGGTACAGTCGCTTAACAGTGTCATTCATATTCCCGATGTATTAACCTCACTCCAGGACTTTACCATCTGGGGTGTCTTTTACCCCTTTCAGGATTTTGGCATCAAGCTGGCGGCAATAGTTGTGATCATGCTCCTGACGCTGCTCAATATGTCAGGTTTGCGCAGCGGGGCATGGGCAGGTAAGGCCATCTTCTTCTTTGTGTGTGCCGGCCTTCTTATTATAGTTATTGCCGGACTGACAAGCGGTAATCCCAGGCCGGCAAATTTCATGAACTTCCGGGAGCTGGGCAATGGCACAGTCACTCTCTCAACCTTCTATACGGCTATGCTGGCTGCATTCTGGGCATACCAGGGGTGGGTCTCGGTAGGTTTCATCGGGGGTGAGATTAAAAATGCCAACAGTAATATCCCCAAAGGGATAGCCATAGGTGTACTGGTGGTGATAGTTACCTATGTGCTGGTTAACCTGGCATATATGAGGATGATGTCCATTCCTCAGCTGGTACAGGTTCACGAGGCCGGCAACCAGATAGCTGCGGTGGAGGCGGTCAGGAATCTCTGGGGGACTGGTGGGGTGCTCTTCATTTCACTTCTTATACTGGTGACGACACTGGGCTGTCTCAATGCCAGTGTGCTTACCGGCTCAAGACCTTATTATGCCATGTCACAGGAAGGACTCTTCTTCACAGGAATAGGCAAGCTCAACCGCCATAACGTACCTGGCAACTCACTGTTGTGGCAGGGGATATGGGCGTCGGTACTGGTGCTGTCCGGCACTTTTGACCAGCTGACGGATATGCTCATCTTTGCTGTTTATATATTTTACGGTGCCATGGCGCTGGGCGTCTTCATCCTGCGCCGCAGGATGCCTGATGCATACCGGCCTTACAAGGTGTGGGGTTATCCGGTGTTGACAGCCTTCTTCGTGCTTTTCTGCGTCGGTCTCTTCCTGAACACAATCATCACTCAGCCCCGTGAGGCTCTCATAGGACTGACACTCATACTAACGGGTATACCTGTATATTTCATTTTCCGCAGAAAGCACGATAAAGTCAGTGGTGACTGATCATATCCCAGAGCCTCCCGGCTTGCTTCCCGGATTCTTTAAGTATTGCATGCTCATCAACGGTGGTGATCTTCCTGTTTCTGACAATCATTCTTCCGTCAGAGATGACATCTGTTATATGCCGTGAAGAGATGCCGAAGAGGAGATGACCAACGAAATTTTCCCTGGTGACAGGCGTGGGAGAATCATAATCGAGGATGACGAGGTTGTTGTCGCTGTCACCCCGGAATCCGTTTTCATTGACGTAACGGTGTACGTTTCTGAATCTTTTATAAGCCGACTCATACGAGATGTTGTCATGTCTCTGTCCTGCAAAGAATGATGCTTTCAGGCTTTGCAGCATATCGCTGTGCATGCCGTCGGTGCCCAGCATGATGTTGCTGCCCAATCCTGCACCGTTGAAGTAGCCCACATTGTTGTTGAGGTTGCTCTCGCAGTTCTCCGCCACCCAGGCAGGGGTGTTGGCTATGGTCTCTCTCTCTTTGTCGTCAAGATGCAGACAGTGTACGAGAATACTTTTTGGCGAGCCCAGTACCCCTGCTCCCGAGAGGCGTTCGATCACCCGCTTGCCATGTTCACTGAGGCAATGCTCCTGGTCATAACCGTCTTCGGCGACATGAATATGAATGCCGGTGTCGTGATCGTGCATCAGCCTGACAGCCCGTTCCAGCGTCTCGTCGCTTACAGTGAATGAAGCATGCAGCCCCACCAGTCCCTTTTTTTCTTTAAGGTAGCTATCAGTCTCATCAAGCCCCTCCCCGGCAATCACTTTACCATCACGGTCAGAGATCTCATAACATAGCAGGTGGGAGATACCCACCTTCTCAAAGGCCCCGGCGATGATCTCAAGTGAACCTTTTACAGCAAAGGGAGAGGCATGATGGTCAATCACAAAAGTGGAGCCGTTCCTGGCACATTCCATTGCCGTCACCAGCGCAGACATCTCTGTCAGTTCTGCATCGAGCTGTTTATCAAGCGTCCACCATATGTACTGCAGTATCTCATGGAAGTTGCGCGGGGTCTTCCTGGGGGCGCCCATGCCCCTTGCCAGCGCCGAGTAGGCATGATGGTGACCCACGGCAAACGATTTTGTCACGAGCCTGCCGGTGCAATCGATGGTCTCCGTGCCGGGATAGACTATGCCGTCATCATCAGGACTTGTAAGCTGGATGTTGTCATCACCGGGGCGGATAATAATGTTCTTTTTACAGAAGTCAAGAGTCCTCCAGTCGATGTATGTGGCATTTTTAAGCAGCAGGTTCATCACTTGAATGTTAATGTTCTATCTCTTTCTCCGCAACGGCAGCCGCATTCTTCTGATGCCATCGTGAGCACTCAGTGCATTGGCTATCGCAGCGGCAGTGGGAACCATCCCTATCTCGCCTATCCCCTTGGCCCCGTATGGCCCTACCGGATCATTCTCCTCGATGCCGATGACCTCTATCTCAGGCATGTCTCCGGCCCTGATTATTCCCAGGTCATTGAATTTAAGGCTCACCGGTCTTCCGTTTTCCATTGGCAGGTCCTCTGTCAGGGCGTATCCCATGCCCATATGGACGGCACCCTCTATCTGTCCTTCAAACAGCATGCTGTTCATTATCTTCCCGGCGTCATGTGCTGCGATGATCTTTTTGAGTGAGCCTGTCTCATCGAGTATTGCCACCTGTGTTGCATAGCCATATGCGAAATGTATTGCCGGGTCATCCTCCCTCTCTCCCGGCTTGCTGGTCCAGTCGCATACAAAGCCTCCCCTGTAGGTGCGGCCGGCAAGCTGCTGCAGTGAGCCCTGCATGAGATCTTCCCTTATCCGTGCAGCGGCGTCGATGATGGCATTGCCCAGGAGCGCCGTGGCTCGCGATGAGGTGGTCATGCCGGTCTGCAGGTCAGCCCCGGTATCTACCCTCACCTCAATAATGGCAGGATCAATACCTGTCTCGTTGTGCAGTATCTGGACAGCCATCGTGTGTATCCCCTGTCCCATCTCGCTCCAGCCATGGTTGACTATCACCTTGTTTTCAGATACTATCTCTATTGTTACCCTGCTCTCGTCCGTCATACCGTTCCCCACACCGGTATTTTTTATGCCGCATGCTATGCCGGCCGCCGGGGCATCCCTGAAGGCGTCCTTCACTGCCAGGAGTGTCTTCTTCAGCCCCACACCTTTGAGAGGCTGTCCTGTTGCTGTTCTTTTGCCATCCTCGAGGGCGTTGTCATAACGTATCTGCCACCTGTCGAACCCTCCCATGCGGCACAGCTCATCGATGCAGCTCTCCACTGCAAAGGTCACCTGCGGCACTCCGAATCCTCTCATGGCACCTGACGGCAGGTTATTCGTGTAGACGGTTACTGCCTTGATATCCACGGCCGGCACGGTGTATGCCCCTGTGGCATGGCCCACCACCCGCTCCATCACCTTGGTGCCGACAGATGCATATGCACCGCTGTCGCCTATGGCGTTAAGCCTGAGAGCGGTAAACCTGCCGTTGCTGTCACAGGCCAGGCTTATCTCCATGGAGACCGGGTGCCGTTTAGGGTGCATAATGATTGACTCGTCACGGGTGAGGTGCACCTTTACCGGCCTCTTCAGGTGCCAGGCGAAGAGTGAGGCATGACCCTGTACCGTTATGTCCTCTTTGCCTCCGAACCCTCCTCCGTTCTGTATCTGTATCACCCTGACCTTCCCGGGAGGCAGTCCCAGTATCTCCGAGACTGCCTTACGGTCTACGTAAGGGCCCTGGCCCTGGCTGTACAGCCTGACGCCGTCATCCTGCGGCAGGGCTATCGCTGTCTCTGTCTCCAGGAAGGCATGTTCTATACGCTGTGTCTCATAAACGCCTCCTGCCACCCACGCGGCAGAGGCAAGTGCCGTGTCAACATCCCCTGACCTGATGCTGCTTACCTCGAGCACGTTGGAACGGCCTTCGTGCACCTCCTCGCTGCCGGGCATGGCAGCCTCATGCATGTCAGTCACCGGTTCAAGGATGCGGTACTCTATCCTGATGAGCCTGGCCGCCGCCCTGGCCTGGGCTTCTGTCTCCGCCACAACACCGGCAACGACATCGCCGAGGCAGTGTGTCGTCTCACCTTCAGCCACCATCAGCGGCCAGTCCCTGAAGATGAGTCCCGTACGGTGTTCCCCCGGGATATCGGAGGCAGTGAAGATCCTTATCACGCCCGCGGCTCCCGAAGCTTCGGAGACATCTATCTTCTCAACTATAGCTCGTGGATGGTCACTGAACCTTAACGCGCCGTATAACATACCATCGAAGTACATGTCACCGACAAAATCCCTCTCCCCCAGGGCTGTCTCTGCTGCCTGGTACTTGGGATAGGGACTGCCTACTGTTGCATCTGCTTTCCCGGGTAGGGCTTCTCTGCCGTTCAGCT
>QKGI01000039.1 GCA_003250475.1 Bacteroidota bacterium
AAATTCATCACACGGTTAGCGTGACCGTGTCCGCATAATGCCAGCCGCGTATCGTATTTCTTCAGCCTGCCGGTAAGCTCATACCAGTTGTTGAGGCCTTCGTCAAGAGGGTAATGGTTTACTGAGATGATCTTCTTCATCCGGTTCTCCGGGACGCTGAGAACCGAGTCGAGCCATACTATGTTCTCACGCGGTATCTGTCCCGGCCCCATCCTCATGTTGGGACCTGAATTGGTGCCGATAAAGAGCCAGTCGCCGTATGTGAAGGCAAAGGCCTCTGCCCCGAAGATCACCCTGAAGCTGTTGGCACCGCTTTCAGACCATTTGGTATCATGATTGCCCGGGATAATATACCAGGGCTTGTTCAGCCCGGCAAGAATATTCCTTGCAAGCAGCAGCTCCCTGTCCGATCCGAACTCTGTCACGTCCCCGGAGATGATCACAAAAGCCAGTGAATCAATTGAATTGATATCATCCACCGTCTGTCTGAGGTCACTGTCGGCCCCGGTGCCCCCTATGTGAGTGTCGGTAACCAGTGCAAAGTGAAAAATGGCCGGATTATTCTGTGCTGCAACCGGGACCAGACATAACAGGAGAACAAACAGGATAAATTTCTTTTTCATGACAGGATGATTTTTGCTGCAATATAGGCATGATGACAAAAATCGGAGTAAATTAGTGAAGTATATTATACTCTGACCTATGTGTTTTTCAGCAGGAGCCAGTTTTATCGGCGGAGGTATCATCACCGCTGTCGGCGTGAATACAGTGATAAAGAACAGTGATCCGGACAGACGGTTGTTTGCCGCAGTGCCACTGATATTCGGGGTTCAGCAGATCTCGGAAGGTTTCGTATGGATTGCGTTGCAGTCACAGGGGAATGATGTGATGCTTACAATAGCCTCATACATGTTCCTCCTGGCAGCGGTTGTGATCTGGCCTACATTGGTACCCTTATCTGTTCTGCAGATGGAAAAGTCAGCAGTGAAACGCAATGCGCTGAAGATCTTCCTTGCAACAGGGGTGGTCACATCCGTCTACTATGCGTCAGGACTGTTTATGTTCAACGTTGATCCTCAGATAAGCAGTCACCATATCAGGTATGTAAACGATTATCCCCGTGAACTTGCCAATGTTGTCTTCGTTGCCTACCTGCTTGCAACACTCCTGCCTTTTTTTGTGTCAGGCGTAAGCAGGATGAGGCTACTTGGAATATTCATGGCTACATCGTGTCTTGTGACAGGGATATTCTACAAGGAATACCTGACTTCAGTATGGTGCTTCTTCGCCGCATGTATAAGCGGAATCATCCTGTGGATAATCATTGAGGAGGAAAAGAAGGCGGGCGTGCCTTCGCCTGAGAATGAAATCCAGGTTATTCCGGGCTGACAGGTTCAGCCGGATCCTGTTCGCTTTTCTTGACAACGCTCCCTTAATAGCGTAAATTTGTTATGGCCGGAGTGAATGTCAATAAATCACCGGATGAAAGAACTGATATCCATAAGGACAGAATGCTATTCAGGTTTTAAGGCTGATGAGACCCCTAAATGCTTTATGTGGAAGGGAAAGCGCCATGAGGTCAGACGGGTGATTGACAGATGGTATCAGTGGGACAGTGAGCAGAAGCATCCGGTTTCGGATTACTTCAAGATAGAAACAGACGACGGGGAGCAGTATTTACTTAAACACGAGATTGAACATAACAAATGGTATCTCTGCATGCCCGGAAGCCTTGGTGATCAGGAAGAAGAGGATAACTGACCGGATCACGGCGTACATATGAACCGTGGTTCCGGGTCAGTTTGCTGTTGCTAAGAAGATGCCAGTACTGCCTGATGATTCTCCTGCCTTCCGTTTGTCCGGCCGTCACCAGCTTTACCATACTACCGGGAACATAACAGACAAATCGATGAAATACCTGAACCTTTTACTTTTTGCAGCTATGATAGTTATGAACTACCTGGCTAATGCCCTGCCACTGAACGGCAAGACCACCGGCGAGATATCTGATGGTTTGCCCAACCTTTTTGTCCCGGCAGGAGTGACATTTTCGATATGGGGTGTCATTTACATCCTGCTGATCATCTTCTGCGTATTGCAGTTCACCACTCCGCAGCAGTCAGTCGTTTCACAGATTGGGTGGCTCTTCGGACTTACATGCATCTTCAATGCACTATGGATAGTGGCATGGCATTATGGCCGGTTGCCTGCATCGCTGATACTTATGGCCGGACTGCTGGTGTCACTCATATGGATCAATCTCTTTATCAAGGATATGCCGATGGGTATGTTCAAGGCAATCTTCGGCATATACCTCGGCTGGATATGTATCGCTGCCATAGCAAATGTGACGGCGATTCTGGTAAGCAACGGCTGGAACGGTTCGGGCATCCCGGAACAGGCATGGGCAATGATCATGATCATCACAGGTGCTGTCCTGGTGGCGGTCACTGTCTGGAGGCTCAACAACCCGTATATAGGATTGTCTGTTGTATGGGCTTTTGCCGGCATCATGATAAAGAGGCAGGCCGATAACAGGGCCGTTTTCATTACAGCCGCCCTGTCACTGGCCCTGGTAGCGGTAATATTAGTGGTAATCTTTTTTCGGAAAAAGGTGCCTGGCCTGGCATGACAGTATTGGATGCGGAAAGCCGGCCACGCCCGGCCGGAGTGGCTGGCACTATATATTGCCGGGTTGTACTGAAAATCCGAAACTTTTAAAGCCGTGAAATGTTTCTTAAGTAACTTTACCGGGAGTTGTAGTGCCGGGTATTGAAATGCATATATTTGCCGAAATACTGCCATGTCCGGAGGGCCGGCAGGGCTATGCACTATTGTGACACGGTCAGGGGTATGAGTATTCACCGCACTTACGGAACAAATTGTCGTACCTTGTTAATATATAAGCTATTATGAAAATAAATATCAATTCGGAAATTTTTGCTCCTGAGGTACAGATGGAAGGAGCATATAAAGTCAGGATGAAAATTCTTATCGGTCCTGAGGACGGATCGGGTAACATCATTATGCGCCATTTCTTCATAGCACCGGGAGGTAACACCCCTTATCACCAGCATAATTACGAGCATGTTATCAAAGTAGAACGCGGTAGCGGTATAGCTGTTGATGAGAATGGGCAGGAACATGAGCTAAGCGTGGGTCAGAGCCTGTTTGTCAGGCCGGGGGACCTGCACCAGTTCAGAAACCCGAATAATGACGACTTCGAGTTCCTGTGCATCATTCCCAATCCCGGGAAGAAGGGATAAACCTCCTTATACCGGTAATTATCCTGCTTAGGGAGCCATTTTGTATTCTCATCCGATAGTCATAAATTCGGTCCGGAATCAAATAATAATCCGGACTTATGATATCACACGAAATTGATTACAAAATCTTCGGCGAGGACATCCAGTTTGTCGAGATTGATCTGGATCCCGGTGAGACGGTTATTGCTGAAGCAGGTACCATGGTTTACATGGAGCAGGGGATAAGTTTTGACACCCGGATGGGCGACGGTGCGTCTCCTGAACGGGGTATGATGGACAAGCTCCTGCAGGCCGGGTCAAGGCTGCTGACCGGAGAATCGCTTTTCCTGACGCACTTTACCAACAGGGGAGGAAGCAGGGGCAGGGTGGCATTTGCAGCTCCCTATCCCGGGACCATTATTCCGATAGATCTCAGGGAGGCAGGTAACAATATCATAGTCCAGAAGGACGGGTTCCTTTGTGCTGCCTACGGCACGAAACTGACTATCACACTCAACAGGAAACTGGGGGCAGGACTCATCGGAGGTGAAGGCTTCATTCTTGAGAGGGTGGAAGGTGATGGCAAGGTATTCGTACATGCCGGTGGCACAGTCATCGAGAAGCAGCTGAATAATGAGACGCTGCGCATCGATACAGGTTGTATCGTCGCCTATGAGCCCGCTCTCGACTTTGATATCGAGACCACAGGCAGTCTCAAGTCGATGGTTTTCGGTGGCGAGGGGCTCTTTCTTGCAACCATGCGGGGCACAGGGAAGGTATGGCTGCAGTCGATGCCTATCCGTAAACTGATACGGGCACTGGCGCCGATGGGTCCCAACAGGGGCAAGGAAGCCAGCGGCCTGCTCGGCAACCTGTTTCAGTAGAGGGATAAAGTCTGAAGGTCTGAGGTCGGAAGGTCTCAGGTCTTGCGTATTGCTATCCCTGCAGTCTGGCACCGTCTCCGCCAGCTGGCGGATCGGTCCGGTCTGAGGTCTGAAGGTCAGTCGCTTCGCTTAGTCTTGCAGTCTTGCGGTCTTGCAGTCATGCAGGAGTGTAGTGGAGATCAGCGACGTACAGGTCAGCGGCCGATATATCTCATCCTCACGGTTATCTTTTTAGCCTGGTTGGCCTCCACAGTAAAGCTGAATGCATCAAACCCCGGCTTGGTAAAGCCGGTATGGTAGTAACCGGAGAAGCCGAATCCCTCCCTGGGTATGCCGAGCATCCCGTACTTCATCTGCCTGTCACTGTCCTCATCATCAAGAAGTGAAAGACCATATATTCCGGGCTTCAGGCTGATGCTAAAAGTCATTACCCCGCCGGAGAGCCCTTTCTTGGGGAACTGGTATTCCAGCAACGCCTTTTCTGACTGGAAGCTCTCATCGTCTACGAAGACACCCACTGCTATCTGACCCTTTTCCGACCTGATACCTGTGACGGTGATTTCCACATCCTGTGCCTTTAGTCCTGCAGCTGTTATCGTCAGCAACATCATCACCTGCAGCATAAAAACAACTCTTTTCATGGTATTATCCTTTCGGTCAGTTTCATTTTAATCCGGCTGTCACATATTTCCTGTTGCCTCATTCAGGATAACAATATACTTCTCAACATAATCCCTGATCGACCGGGCCCTGTACTGCATAACAAACCGTGGGTGTTCCAGGGCAGTAATCTTCCTGAAGAAGCCATATTTCTCATTCAGTGAGATCAGGAAACTGGCATTTTTACCTGTGCCGAGGCAAAAACAGACATCGGTCTCAACGCCCATGGCTATCTGGGAACGGATATTTTCAATCATGAAATTGTAAACTGCCTCCGTCAGGTCCTTCCGGTCATAGTAGTTATAATTCTTTTCCCTGCCGCCGGCGCCTTCCCGGGTGAAGCCCAGCGGGCTTACGGAGCTGATGTAGAAATCGTTGTAGAATCTCTCCGGGCCGCCGTATGCCCTGATTACTTCATAGACAAAGACTGACGAAGGCTCGTGGGTCTGCCTGCCGGTGTAGCTTATGCCGCATTCACCGGTGAGCCTCCTGGTATCTGTAAAAGGCACCCCGGTAAAACCCGCACCCAGCCTGCCGGGGTTTATTCCCAGGATCAGGTGCCTGGTACGATTGTCATTATAAAATTTCCTGTAGAAATCAGAAGAGACCTTGAGGATATAACCATCCTCACTGCTGAAAGGATTCATTATCCTGATCCCTTCCGGCAGTGTTCCCCGGAAGCCGATAGTCCTGTTGAATTCAATTACCCTGTCTGCAAATGTTGCCATCAGCCCGGTTTAATGCCTGTTATTCAACTGATTACTATTCTTCCTGCCCCCGGAGACTTCCTGGCTGCCCCGCCACTACGGTCGCGGATCTCCACTACGCTCCTGCATGACTGCAAGTTGAGGAGTGTAACGACGAACCGAAACGCCAGTTGGCGGTGAGCTCGCCGAAGGCAAATCCCGATAACGAAGTGTATCGGGAACTGCAAGACCGCATGACCGCAAGACCGCATGACCGCAAGACTGCACGACAGCACGACTAAGCGAAGCGACTGACCTTCAGACCTCAGACCTTCAGACATACTTATTATACTCTTCGATCTTGGCTTTGAGTCTCTTTTCCAGGTACTCATTGCCTCCCATCAACGCCTCCAGGATCTGCATGGAGTCGAACATATACTCTCTTTTATGGCTTTTGCTCCAGCTT
>QKGI01000048.1 GCA_003250475.1 Bacteroidota bacterium
GATGCTCCGCCGTAATTACATCTTTGACGTCATACGCAGAACCTTCTCTCTTTTCGGCTACCTGCCACTGGAGACCCCGGCTATGGAGAACCTGTCTACACTCCTTGGTAAATATGGAGAAGAGGGTGACAGGCTGATATTCAGGATACTAAACTCGGGTAATTTTCTGGCAGATATATCTCCGTCGCAAATCTCGTCAGGTGACAGCCTTGCCCTTTCGCAACGTATTTGCGAAAAGGGGCTCAGGTATGACCTTACCGTTCCTTTTGCCAGATATGTTGTCCAGCACCGGGATGAGATCACCTTCCCCTTCAGAAGATACCAGATTCAACCGGTATGGAGGGCCGATAAGCCGCAGAAGGGACGCTACAGGGAATTCTTCCAGTGCGATGTAGATGTCATTGGCAGTAATTCCCTGCTCAACGAGTTTGAACTGATACGGATAATTGATCGTATCTTCAACGAGTTGAATATCAGCGTCGTTATTAAGATCAACAACCGTAAGATACTTGCCGGCATTACCGAGATGGCAGGAGCGGGCGACAGGATCACCGACATAACGGTGGCGATAGATAAGCTTGACAAGATAGGAAAGGAAGGTGTCAGACAGGAGCTTCTGCAGCGCGGCATAGCTGCCGGGGTAATAGACAAGCTCGAGCCTGTGTTAGGACTCAGCGGCACGGCTGCCGTGAAGTTTGAAACACTGAGGAACGTGCTCTCGTCCTCCGTTACCGGCCTGAAGGGGGTTGAAGAGATGGAGGAGCTGTTTGGCTATCTGACCATGGAGCCGTCGAAGGCCATGGTTGAGCTTGACCTGTCGCTGGCACGCGGACTGAATTACTACACCGGGGCCATCATCGAGGTCAAGGCCGCCGATGTTGCGATAGGAAGTATCTGTGGCGGAGGGAGATATGACGACCTGACAGGTATCTTCGGACTCCCCGGGGTGTCAGGTGTGGGAGTGTCATTCGGGGCTGACAGGATCTATGATGTAATGCTACAGCTCAGTCTCTTCCCGGAACAGACTGGCTCTGCCACCGGGGCCCTCGTGATAAACTTCGGGAAAGAGGAGCTGCCCGAGCTGATGAAGATAACCCGCTCGTTGCGTGAAGCCGGGATAGCCTCCGAACTATACCCCGAGGCAGCGAAGCTTAAGAAACAGTTCTCCTATGCCGATGCACAGAAGATCCCCCTGGTGATTATTGCCGGCAGCAATGAGCTGGCAGCCGGTGAGGCTACTGTGAAGAATATGAAAACGGGAGAACAGACAACCGTTTCATTATCTGATCTCCCGTCATTTGTGAAGAGGGAAAATAATCCCTGATTTACCTCTTTCTTCAGCGAGCAGTTACTGCTACATGTCGGGATTGACAACCTGGCCGCTTCGGCCCCTGATGCCCGGTCCTGTACTCTGTCCCTGTCTCCTCTGGTTCAGTTCACGAAGCAACTGCTGCTTGTACTGGTTCTCAATGTGATATAGCCTGATCACCTTGGCCGGGGGCAAAACCTTCTTTACACTCTCATTGAAAGATACTATCAGCTCTGCCTCATCAGAGAAGGTACGCGCCAGCTTGTCAGCCGTGGAGGTGATCTCGGCCTCACTCATATTTGCTTCGTTTTGTGCCGAATAGCGCAACAGCGAGACACGCTCGAACTGAATTTTGTTCTTCCGGGCCGAGAAGTCGTTATATAACGGCCAGAATTTCTCAGCCTCTGCAGGGGTCAGATCAAGACGCTGCGTAAAAAATGCGATTTTGTACGCGGTCAGTTTCTCGTTATCATCCTGGCCCATGCCCTGGCCCATACCCTGACCCGGCCTCTGGCCGTTGAGGAGCTGACTGCCTGCCAGCATTACCACCATTACAAGAAAAAATAACTTCTTCATATCACTGTTATAAAAGTTCGTAAATATCGTTAAGGTCAATATCCTCCATCATCAGGTAGTCGATGATTGCTTCGGATGAGATCTCCACATCCTGCGACTGGCTCATTTCCAACGGTTCGGACTGGCTCAGCTCGTACTCCAGCATATATGTGTCAAGCTCTTCCGTAGCAAGGTCCGCGAAGAGGCTGTAACCCGTATCATAACGTTCGGATAGCCTGGAGGTAGAAACAAGCCTGATCATCACCGTGGCTATTATGGCTACACCAATAATGGCAGCTGCCAGGGCAAAAAACGGCCTGAGGGTGATACGCCTGGCCTGTTTACCCTCACTCCCCACCGGCTCTCCCTGTTCCTGGTTCTCCCTGATGGCAGACATCGTTCTTTCTGTCAGCCTGTCAAAGTAGCCGTCGGGTACTTTGTAGGGATTGCTGTTTTTTATTTTATCATTGAGTTTCATGACATTGCTTTGATGTAAGGAAGAGGCAATGGTTTAATCATCCAGTAAATATTGTTCGATTTTTTTTACAGCATGGTGATAGGAAGCCTTCAGTGCTCCCACGGAGGTGCCTGTTACTCCGCTCATCTCCTCGTAGCTCATGTCATCAAAGTACTTCATATTGAATACGACCCGTTGCTTCTCAGGAAGCTTAAGGATGGCATTATGTAACTTCACCGAGGCATTGTCCCCGTCGAAGTAAGTACTTCCTTCAACAGACTGTGCCAGAAGGGTATCAATATCATCAAGGGATACATTGCTCTGCTTCTCTCTTTTCCTGATCAGTGAGAGGGCTTCATTGGTTGCTATTGACCAGAGCCATGTCAGCAATGAGCTTTCAAACCTGAAGGAGTCAATGTTTTTCCAGGCGTTTATAAAGGTATTCTGAAGTGCATCATCAGCATCTTCATGGATAACCACCAGGCGCCGTATATGCCAGTATAACCTTGATCCGTATGTATCAACGATCAAACGGAAGGCCTTTTCGGCATCCGAACCCAGCAGCAGCCTGATATCATTGTCAGTGATTTGCGACATCCCCCTCTCCGGTGGTATTTTCAATAAGACGCCTGAAGACCGGATTAGTTTAATCCTGTTCTCAAATTTAGTAAAAAGTGGATGCCATGGTGCTGCCTGTTGTTCCTGATAGCCTCTTTTTGGTAACTTTGCATCAACTGAAACAGAAGATATGGCATTGAAATGTGGAATTATCGGGATTACCAGTGTAGGCAAAACCACCATCTTTAACTGTATATCCAACACCCGTGGTGAGATCAATACCTTTGGCACCGGTATCAAAGCCAACCTCGGCGTCATCCAGGTGCCTGACCGCCGTCTTTACGAGCTGGAGAAGCATCAGCCGACGGAGCGCATAGTTCATACAACGGTTGACATCGTCGATATTCCGGGCCTGGTAAGGGGACAGGGAGACAGTTCCGGGGCCAGGCTCCTTGGCGAGATCCGGAATACCGATGCGCTGATACATGTTCTGAGATGTTTTGATGATGATAACCTCCCTCATATTGACGGTTCGGTCGACCCGGTACGTGATCTTGAAAATGTGGAGTTTGAGTTGCAGGTGAAGGATGTGGAGTCTGTGGTGAAGAAGATACAACGACTGGAGAGGGCGGCTAAAACGGGTGATAAAGAGGCCAGGCACGGGATAGAGATACTGAATCTTTACAGGGAACATCTTGAAAACTTTCAGAACGCCTCAACCCTGGATCTCCGGCCGGAAGACAGGAAATATGTCGATGACATCTTCCTGCTTACCATGAAGCCGGTGCTGTATGTCTGTAACGTGGACGAGTCTTCGGCTATTGATGGTAACGGGTATGTCGATGCTGTAAAGAAATATCTCAGCAGCCGGACAACTGTTCCGCTTGTAATAGCCGGCGCCCTTGAGGCAGAGATAGCCAACCTGACAGAAGAGTCTGACAGGATGGAGTTTCTTGAGGCGTCCGGACTCGCTGAGCCCGGGGTAAACAAGCTGGTCAGGGCTGCCTATGAGATGCTCAGTCTTCTTACCTTTTTTACTGTCGGGCCCAAGGAGATCCGTGCATGGACCATCACAGCCGGGATGACGGCACCGCAGGCTGCCGGTGTTATTCACTCCGACCTTGAGAGAGGGTTCATAAGGGCAGAGGTGATGAAGTATGATGATTTTATAAGGCTCGGCTCAGAGCATGCATGCCGTGAGGCAGGGAAGCTCTCGGTGGAAGGGAAGAGCTATGTCGTTGATGATGGTGACATACTGCACATAAGATTTAACGTATAAAAAAGAGTTGAGAGCGCTTGTTGTCATAACTGCTCTGCTGCTACTGATAGCGGGTTCAAACGGATACGGGCAGTACCGGATGCCTGGCGATGACATCAGGGAGACCGTCAGCCGGTTCGGGCAGGCAGAGGTTGTCGTCAGCTATCCCGGCTTTGATGCCATGACAAAAATCGCCTCACGCTTCTCCGTCTCCTCATGCGACGCCAGGGAGGCAATACTCTGCCTCTCCGGTCGTGATGTTGATGAGTTCATAGCCCTGGGCATACCATACAAACCTGTTATTCCTGAAGAACGCAAGGGATTTTACACAGCCTCCTCTTTGTCCGAAGCCATGCTCTGGCAGTCATATCCCACATGGCAGCATTATGACACCATCATGCATAAGATAGCCGAGCGTTGGCCCGGGGTATGCCGGCTTGACACCATTGGTTTCAGTGTCATGGGCAGGGCTGTGCTGGCGCTGAAGATAAGCGACAATGTTGCAGTCGATGAGCCTGAGCCTTCCGTTATGCTGAGCTCCACCATTCACGGGGATGAGCCTGCCGGTTTTGTGCTCCTGATGCGCCTTGCCGAATATCTTGCCTCCGGGAGCACCGGCGGAGGCCTGGCTGAGGAGCTTGTCTCCGGTCTTGAGATATGGATAAATCCGCTGGCTAACCCGGACGGTATGTATCGTGACAACGATACCATGATATACCCGGTAAGGGCAAACAGTAACGGCTATGACCTGAACCGTAACTTCCCTGACCCGGAGGTGAGTTCACCTCCGCTGCAGAAGGAGACAAGTGATATGATTGCTTTCCTGGAGGAGAAACGCTTTGCACTCTCCGTAAACCTGCACAGCGGAGTCGAGGTAGTAAACTACCCGTGGGATAAGTGGACCAGGCTTCATCCGGATGACGACTGGTTCGACGGCATCAGCAGAAGGTACGCCGACACTGTGCACCTGCATGCCGAGCCTGGCTATATGGTCTATCTCGATAACGGAGTAACAAGAGGGTGGGAGTGGTATATTGTCCGTGGCGGCAGGCAGGATTTTGTGACGTGGGGTCTGGGAGGCCGTGAGGTGACAATCGAGATTGATGACACAAAAATGACACCCGGGTCTAACCTTGAAATGATATGGAACTGGAACTACCGTTCTCTCTTACGCTATATCGCCGAGGCTCTTAACGGTGTCAGGGGAACTGTCGCCGATGATGACACAGGCGATCCGCTCAGTGCAAAGGTATTTATATCAGGCCATGATGCCGACTCATCACATGTTTACTCCGACACGGTTACGGGAACCTACTGCAGATTCCTTGCCCCGGGGGAGTGGACTATCACCTTTTCAAGCCCCGGGTACCTGCCCCTCTCTTTCCAGGCCTCCATAACCGCGTGGAACTCGGTCGTCCAGCAGGATGTCAGGTTGCAAAAGCCTGCGTATAATTACCCTGCACCGCCTGGGTCCGGATTACTTATCTGGCCGAATCCCTGTGACGGTAAATTCAGCGTTATGCTGCCGGCCAGGATTACAGGTGATGTAACTGTCACTCTTACAGGAGTCTCCGGTGCCATAATAAGCAGTTACAGCACTTCTGCGCAGGCCGGGATACCTTTAACATGTGACTTCAGCACACTTCCTCCCGGTATCTATATCGTATCCGTGAGAGGAGAGCCGTTCGGTCCGCTGCTCAGAGGCAAGGTTATCATCACCCGTCCATTTCCGGAATAAATTAATATTGATAACTTTTATCAGCATCTTTGCACGTAAGGCTAAAACTGATAATTTTGGAACTGATTTTCTATACGACAATATTTACAATTGAAACCCTTGTGTTTGCATAGATATAACCTGTCCCGCGGGCTCACCGGAGCCGGCCGGAACTCTGAAGATGGGTGTTCTGTCCTGGTGCGGGACAAGCTTTCAAGCCTTATAAGTCAAAAATTTTTATGATGAAGAACTTAATCACTATCCTATATTTCCTGGCTTTTTCGTTCTCCGCAGGAGCACAGTCGGCATATATCCCCCCTGACAAACCAAAACTGGTTGTAGGTATAATTGTTGAACAGCTACGTTATGATCAGCTTGAGCGTGTCTGGGATATCCTCCCTGACGATGGGCTAAAGAGGATGGTCAGTGAGGGCACATATTTCCGTAATACATCTGTCGACTACCTCTCCACCCAGGCTGCCCCGGGTTTTGCCACCATATCCACCGGGGCTTCGCCATCAGCCCACGGGATCACCTCAGACATCTGGTTCCACCCTTTCAATGACCAGATGATCTTTTGCGTCCAGGACCCTGAAGCCAGTCCCGTTGGCGGCAGCTTCGAGACCGGTCTCTTCTCTCCCGTTAACCTGCTCTCCTCAACCTTTGCGGATGAGCTGCAGATGTCAACATGTGGTGGAGCCAGGGTGTACGGAATAGGCATCAGGGAGATGGCAGCCATCATCACTGCCGGGCATGCTGCTGATGGGGCCTTCTGGTATGATGACCGCACCGGCACATGGATGACCAGCACCTACTATACTGACAAACTGCCGGAGTGGCTCATGGACCTCAATGCTTTGCTCATGCCGGGTCAGTATCTTAACCGTGTATGGGAGCCTCTGCAGGACCCGTCGCATTACCCCGGGTGCCAGGTTGACTCAAGCGCATTTGAGAAGGGTTTTGATGGCCAGACATGGTTCCCCTATGATCTAAAACAGCTCTCGACAAAAGGTAAGATACTGAATGTAACCAGGGATTACTCCGTTTTACGTGAGACACCTTTTGCTGATGATTTTACAACGGACATGGCACTGAGGTTGATAGACAACGAGCAACTCGGTAAGGACGATGTTACAGATTACCTGGCCGTTACATATTCAGCAACAGATTACATCGGACACCGCTTCGGACCCTCATCGGTTGAATCAACAGATGCAGTTCTCAGGCTTGACAGGAATATAGCCAGGCTGCTTGACAAGATTGACATGTCGCTTGGCAAGAAGAATGTACTAGTCTATTTTGTATCGGCACACGGGGTATCGGAGATACCGGCGGTGCTTGAGCAGAGCAGGGTGCCTTCGGGTTACTTCAAGCTGAACCAGTCACTGCAGCTGCTTCGCAGTTACCTCAATGCCGTCTATGGGCAGGGCGACTGGGTGAGGGGTTTCTTTGACAACCAGATCTTCCTTAACCGCGCGCTGATAGAGGATGCTGATATAAGCCTCGAGGAGATACAGAAAAAGGTGGCGCGTTTCATGGTACAGTTCTCAGGTATTGCTGCAGCGGTGCCTACCTCAGCCTTTGAGATGAGTGACTTTGCCGGCGGGCTGTTGCGCAAGATGAATAACAATTTCAGCCAGCAACGGTCAGGTGACGTGATGATAGCCCTCAACCCGGGATGGGTTGAGAAAACTGACAATGTCACAGGCCATAACTCACCTTATGAGTATGACAGTCATGTGCCATTGATATGGTTTGGCTGGACGGCCAGCAGGTCTTCAATAACCAGGAGCGTCACCACACGCGACATAGCTGTGACTCTCTCCGTGTTATGCAGGATCCCTTTGCCCAACGCCTCCAGTGGCGATCCGCTTCATGAATTGTTCAGATAGTCAGGCTCGTACAGCCTTATCCGGATCATATACTCATCACATGCCTGTTGTGGTTGTCCCTTACCTGGCAGGCTTCAGCTATCAGCATGGGGTTTTCTTCGCAGCCATTGCCGATGACAATCATATCAGCCCCGGCGGTAAATGCCTCATCTGCTTTTACTGATGAGTCTATGCCTCCGCCGGTGATCAGAGGAATGGTTATCTCCATCCTGACTGCGCTTATCATCGCCATCTCCACGGGTCTTGCGGCGCCGCTTCCACCTTCCAGGTAAATGGCTTTCATGCCGAGCATCTCTCCTGCAAGAGCTGTTGCAACGGCTATATCATGCTTGCCGTAAGGTACAGGGGAGGTCTGGCTCATGTACTGCACGGAGGTTCCTCCCCCGCAGTCGGTAAGTATGTAGCCGACCGGTATCACCCTGTCACGCATATGTTTCAGGTAAGGCGCTGCAACCACATGATTGCCGATGAGCAGTTCAGGGTTACGTCCGCTGATGAGTGACAGAAGGAATACGGCATCGGCTTCAGTGGTCAGTTGTGTGAGGTTACCCGGGAAGAGCACCACCGGTATATCCGAGAGCTTCTTCAGCCTCTGTATCAGTCCTCCGACCGGGACACCGGTCAGGCTGCCTCCGGCAAGAAAAAGATCAACCCTGGCCTCGGCAGCATAACTAACCGCGGCAACCAGCACCTCATCACCCGCCTTGTCCGGATCGATGAGCTGCGCCACCATCTTTCTCTTTCTGCATGGTATCTCAACCTTCATGCTTCTTCTTTGTCCATACAATGGTGTAGTTGTCATACTTCGAATAGAAGAGGGTGAACTGGTCATCAATCCTCTCATTCTTTACGCTCCCTCTTATCTCTCCGGATTCCCTGACGACGAAGGGTTCAATGGTAATATCGGTGACAATGTTTATGCCCTCCTTGTCACAAATCTTGTAGATAGCTTCCTTGGCACACCAGTGGATATAAAGGTGGTAGGTGCGGTCAGACCACCTGCGTGTGATCTTCTCCTTCTTATTAAGGAATTTAGAGGCAAAGGCATTGATGTTCATGCGCATGTACTCCAGGTCAATGCCTACGCGCTCATCCTTGCTTATAAGGATTGCTGTCAGTTTGTTCGAGTGGGTTATGCTGATGAAATGGGAGCCGTCTTTTATAAATGGCTTGTTGTTCTTATTGTATACTATCCTGGCATCTTTGCCAAGCATCTCAGACAGCAGGGCCCTGACACTCAGAAACTCAAGCTTCCTGGAGGTGCTGCGGAATATCTCGTATCTGCTTAGGTCTTCAGGACCAAGAGCGACCATTTCCAGGAGAGCCGGGATATCTTCCTCGATCTTCCAGACGCCTATGATCGTCTCCTTGTTCAGATAGTGTTTTGTGATACAGCCCATGACCTATTCCCATTCCAGTGTCTCGATGAGATGAATGATATCCTCCCTGAGAAATTTGATTACGGGCATAAGGGAATCTTCATTCGGTTGTGCCATGAAGTATAGTGAGCCCCTGAGATAATGCTTCGTGCTGTCTGTTACATAGAACTGTACAGCAGACGCAGTGTTGCCCTTGAGGTCATAAAGGATTCCGTAGACATGTGCCGTTTCATCCGTCCAGAGCTTCTCGTCGATGGCATCAGCCCTGATGGTATGTTTGTATGCCAGCTCCCGCGACAGCTCGGTGAGAGATGCCAGGTTATCCCGGATATTAAAGTATGTCAGATGTATCTTGGCCCTCATCGTTGGGATCTCGATATCCATCCAGCAGGTGTCGCTGGCTGACCCGGGCTTCAGGTTGATCCTGGCATATTCCGGATATTCTATTGAATAGGAACAGGGGGTCTCATAGCGCACATAACTCTTTTCAGGCAGGTCGATCCTGAAATAGCCTGCAGGCCGGGGAACAGAAGGTTGTCTGCAGCCGGCAGATAATAGTGCCGCTGCAAGCAGCGCTGCAGCAATTAAGGTTCTCATATGCCTTCCCCTTTCTTTTCAGCGGTTATCTCTCTTATACGCCTGTTTTCAACAGACTCGATGGTAAACGTAAATTCTCCGGCTGAGATAACCCTTCCCTTCGAGGGTATCTCTCCAAGCATCTCCAGCAGCAGTCCTGCCAGTGTCTCCGATTCGCCCCTTATATCGGCGAACGGATCATCCTCCTGCCCTGTGATACGATAAAAATCGTTAAGCAGTATCTTTCCGTCGAAGACCCACCTGCCTTCCCCTGTCACCCGGTAAAGAGGCACCTCCTCGTCAGTCTCATCGGTTATGTCACCAACAATTTCTTCAAGAACATCCTCCAGCGTGACCAGGCCGCTTGTGCCTCCATACTCATCGACAACGATGGCCATATGTATTTTCTTTGCCTGGAACTCCTTGAGCAGCTCGCTGATCTTTTTTGTTTCCGGGATAACGTAGGCAGGTCTGATAAGTGATTGCCAGCGGAAAGTATCCGGTTTGCCCAGGTGGGGAAGCAGGTCTTTAACGAAGAGTATTCCCCTGACATTGTCAAAAGAACCGGCATAAACGGGTATGCGTGAAAAGCCTGATTCGACAACCTCAGGCATAATCGTATGGAAGCCCCTCTGAATATCCAGTGCTGTCACATCAACGCGGGGGCACATAATCGCACTTACACTTATATTGCCGAACCTGACAACCCCCTCCAGAAGGTCCTTTTCGTCCTTGATCTCCGATGAGGTAAGATCAAGAGCGGCTGAAAGATCGTCAATACTAATACTGCTGTCTCTTGCCCTTGACCTTTTCCTGACGAAGAAAGAGGAGAAGGAGAGCAAGGATGCCAGTGGCCTGAAGACCTTTGAAGTGAACAGGAGGGCAGGAGCCATCATCAGGGCGAACTTGAGCTGGTTGCGTGAGGCAACTACCTTTGGAATGACCTCACAGAAGAGCAACAGTATGAAGGTGATGACCACCACCTCCATGAGAAAGGCCAGAAGCGGGTGTTTCCCGGGGTCAAAAAGTCTTGAGCTGATGAAGGCTGCAAGGATTATGATTGCGATATTGATAGTGTTGTTCGCTACCAGGATGGTACTCAGGAGCCTGTCAGGCTTTGACAGCAGCCTAAGTGCTGTGGAAGCGTTCTTCCCTTTCCTTCGTTGCAGCGTTTCAAGATCATTTGGCGTGAGGGAGAAGTAAGCCACCTCTGTCCCCGAGATGAAAGCCGAAGATATAATAAGCAGAATCAGAATGATTATCTCTGCTATCAGGGTAAAAGGAGACCCTGCAAATGCCGTAAGTGCAACAACCCCTTGATGGGAAAGTGACAGAAGCGTCTCCAACGTCAGCAGGTTTAATTAACTAAAAAGGCAGATCATCTGCCGTATCATGGGTGGTAAGGTCTTCTCCGCTATCGTTTCCTGTCTGTGACGGGCTCTGTGGTGGTGAGGAATAGCCGTTGTTATTTCCCTGGTAACCCTGCCCCTGATTCTGCCCCTGCTGACCCTGACCGTCAGGCTTACGCCCCAGCAACTGTATCACATCAGCCTCAACCTCAACTATATATCTTTTGTTCCCATCACGATCGTCATATGACCGGTACCGCAACTTACCCTCAACAAGGATCTGCGATCCCTTACGGATATAATTTTCCGAAAGCTCGGCAAGCCTTCTCCAGGCAACAATATTGTGCCACTCTGTCTGTGTCACTTTGTCTCCTCCCCTGGGAGTGTAGGTTTCGCTTGTGGCAAGAGAAAACGATGCCTTGATGTTATTCTCAAAACGGCGGATCTCAGGATCCTTTCCGACATTACCCACAAGTATTACTTTATTGAATGACATAGCTTTATTATAAATTGTCCTTTAATAGAAGGATGTAAAGTTACGAAAAAAAATATTGAGAGGGTCAGAGACGGTCAGAAGGCCGGGGCAGGTAACTTTAAGACCCGGTGTTGAACGCTGTTTTTTTCTCCCTATATTTTATAGGTATCAAAAAATCAGGTTATTCGGAGCAAAAAAAAAGTATATCAACTATTATTGACAAATAATATTTTATATTTGCACATTGAAAAAACAGAATATCAAAATAATTTGTTGAATTAAAAATTCTTGCAAAATGACAAAAGCAGACATTGTTAACGAAATTGCCAAGAACACTGGAATTGAGAAAGTGACCGTTCAGAAGACCGTTGAGGCCTTTATGGAATCAGTAAAAGACTCCATGGTTGCCGGCAATAATGTTTATCTCAGGGGATTTGGCAGCTTCATCGTGAAGAAGCGCGCAAAGAAAACAGCCAGGAACATCTCAAAGAATACGACCATTATCATTCCTGCACACAATATCCCGGCATTCAAACCTGCCAAGACCTTTATCAATAAAGTAAAATCACACGTTAAGAAATAATAATATGCCAAGCGGTAAAAAAAGAAAGAGGCATAAGATGGCAACCCACAAGCGTAAAAAGCGCTTGCGGAAAGACAGGCATAAGAAGAAGAAATAGCATAAATGCATAGTCTGTAGCTTTTAACCCTAACCTAAAGATCCACTGGTCTTTAGGTTAGTTGCATTATAATAAGACTATTGACTAATTAACAAATTCCGGAATGTGAGTAAGGATTTAATTATCAGCGTAAGTGATGCTGAGATATCCATTGCACTTCTTGAGGATAAGCAGCTTGTCGAGTTAAATAAGGAAAAGCGAAATGTTAAGTTCTCTGTAGGCGATATTTACCTGGGAAAGGTAAAGAAGATAATGCCGGGACTTAATGCAGCGTTTGTCAACGTTGGTTTCGAAAAGGATGCTTTTCTGCATTATCTTGATCTGGGAGCCCAGTTCAGGACCCTTCACCGTTATTACCATCAGGCCACACAGAACAAGGCCAGAGTGACGCCGGTGTCAAAGTTCAGGCCGGAGCCTGACATTGACAAGGAGGGAAAGATTGCAGATGTCCTGACCCAGGGACAGACAGTGATAGTGCAGATAACCAAGGAGCCTATCTCTACCAAGGGGCCAAGGCTGGCATCGGAGGTGAGCATAGCAGGGCGCAACCTGGTGCTGATGCCATTTTCAGACAAGGTCTCCGTCTCTTCCAAGATAGAGAACAATGATGAACGCAACCGTCTCAAGCTCCTGATACAGAGTATCAAGCCCAAAAACTACGGAGTCATTGTACGTACTGTGGCTGAAGGCAAGAAGGTTGCCTCTCTTGATGCAGAGCTGAAGGAACTTATTAGCAGGTGGGAGACAGCACTCTCTGCGGTCCGGCGTGACGTCAAATCGCCGCGTCTGCTGCTGGGTGAGATGAACCGCACGACAACGATCCTCAGGGATATACTCAGTACCGACTTCAGTAACATCATCGTTGATGATGAGATGATAGCCGGCGAAGTAAGAAGTTACATCAGGGAGATTGCCCCTGAGAAGGAAAAGATAGTTAAGGTATACAAGGAGCAGTTCCCCCTCTTCGACCATTATGGTGTGAGCAGGCAGATCAAAGGACTCTTTGGCCGCACCATATCATTCAAGGGCGGGTCATACCTTATCATAGAGCATACTGAAGCACTGCACGTCATCGACGTCAACAGCGGCAACAGATCAAAAACAGGCTCTGACCAGGAGTCCAACGCCATATCCGTTAACCTCGAAGCGGCAAGAGAGATTGCCCGTCAGCTGCGGCTGAGAGATATGGGCGGGATAATTGTGGTCGACTTCATTGACATGCAGTCAAATGAAAACCGCCAGTCACTCTTCGACAAGATGAGGGAACTGATGAGCGATGACAGGGCCAAACACAATATTTTGCCCCTCAGCAAATTCGGACTGATGCAGATAACACGTCAGCGTGTAAGGCCGGAAATGACCATTATCACTGACGAAAAATGTCCGGTGTGCAGGGGAGAGGGAAAGACTCCCTCAACCATCCTCCTGACAGATGAAATCGAGAGAACACTCATCTCCATCGTTGAGAAGGTGAAGACACGCAGGTTCATCCTGCGTACTCATCCTTATGTGGCAGCCTATCTCAGGGAGGGTTTGTTTTCAATGATCGGGAAGATCAACAAGAAGCATAAAGTTAATATCAAGGTACAGGGAATTCTTTCCTACCATTTCCTGCAATACGGATTCTTTGACAGGCAGGGGAATGAGATCGATCTTACCTGAATGACACTTTACCGGGAATGACGCGACAGGTATGAATACCATACCTGTCGTGCATGTCCTGTCCGGTGAACGGCGTGTTTTATACCAGCCTGATATGGCTGCCCCTTACAGATAGATTAATCGTCCTGATCCTGAGCGGGTGATGCTGACAGACGGATCACCCTGCAGGTACAGGTTGCCGCTTCCGCTTATAACACCCTCAAGATGGTCACTTACGGTGGTGTATACCGACCCTGAGCCTGTCATTGTCACCACTGCTGAACCGGTGAGGAGATCCCTGGAGAAGATAGAACCGGATCCGGAAACGACATACCTGTTGCTCATGGTAATTCCGCTTGCGGTAAGATCCCCGGACCCCGTGAGGGTAGCCTTGAGCGAGGTGGAGATGATGGCGCCCGTCATGACGTTTCCTGACCCGGAAATAACTATTGATGTCTCAATTGCTGACACTGCTCCCGTGATGATGTCACCTGAGCCGCTGGCTACAACCCGCACGTCGTCACTTTCAAGCCCGTCGGCAACAACATCGCCGGAGCCCGAGCATACAAGATCACTGATAGAAGGTGCTGTAATGGTTATGACCGGTTGTTCAGTATATCTCAGGCAATGTGTTCCGTTTGTAGTTCTTATCTCAAGGGCGCCGCCGGTGATATCTGTCTCGATATAGGGCAGTATATTGGTCTCTGCCTCTACGCTTATTGAATACTCATCCCCCTTGATATATTCCACATGGAAAGAAGTCGTGTTGGCGATGGCACTGAATGGTACGGCATCCCTGAACTCGGTTTCCACATTACCGTTACCTTCAATGCAGTCTATGAATACTGTGCATGATGTTAACCCGGCTATAACCATTGTTATTGCAATAATTCCTTTTTTCATTTTTGTGTTTTTTACTGTTTTACATAGAAAGACAAAAGAATTCCCCACCCGTTGCACTGACCTGAAAGCTATTTCTGCAGCAGGCGTATCTCGCCTCTCGTGGCGTCGATCCTGATTTCCGAACGATCAGGATGGCTTCCAACAGCAGCACTTGTCAGGTACTTTTTCTCCTGGGCGCTGATCTCTTTGCGTTCCGGCTCCGGGCTGAAGCCCGGGAGCGACAGGAAAGCATTTGTATGTATGACCTCGAGCTTGTAAGAGGCTTTCTCGCTCATGGCAATATCAATATCAGTATATGATGACCGTATATCAATGAGGGTAAATCCCGGATCAATATTTTCAAAAGAGAGGTTTCCATACTTGGCTGACATGTTTATCTCTCCTGATACTTCATGGGCAATAATATCGCTGAAGTAGCTGACACCCGTTATCTGCCCTGCGTTTCCGAAGTTAAGGTCATCTCGTTTTGAGTCGAGGTCAAAGGTGTTGCAATTATCTATCCATATCTTTGATGAGACTGAGGTGAGCTTGATACTGCCAGTCTCTTTCGATCTCAGTTCACTGAACGAGAGAGTCAGTTTCCCCTCGTCAATGCTTCTCACGTTTGCTTTGCAGAATGTAAGTTCCATGAGCTGGGCGTTATGTACTGCAGCAGCATCGAGGGAGCCGTTTGACAACCTTAATACAAGCTCACGCGTCTCATCGCCTATATAGACGTCACCGTAACTGTTTGTAATCCTCAGGACTGTCCGTGGAGGGCATTCAACATAATAATCGATCTTAAGCCTTGAATCAAAGTTTATCAGGTTCTTTGTTAGTCCCTTAAGGCTTTCAAAGAGAGGGGTGATACCCTTTTCAAAAGATGTTTCCGCCCTGACGGTTTCATTTGCCATTGAGAGGCTGACCTTAACGTCTGCCATCATGGCATCGAGCTTGCTTCCGGTATTCGATGAGGCGGTTATTTCAACCCTCAGGGAGATCGAGTCTCCCCGCGAATGGCTGACATGTATGTCACCGTATTTGTTTGTTACCTCAAGTACGGGATCACTTCCTGCCCTGAATGACCTCCGTAGGGTCTTACTGTCGGATATCTGCTGTGCGCAGAGCAGCACGCCTGCCGGTAGCAGGGCCATCATCATAAGTAAATGCCTATAGTTCATTGCCGGTGATTTTTTTGGGTTCCTGCTCATTCTCTTTCATGAGTTGAAGCATATCCTCAAGAAGTTCTATCCTGAGTCTGTAGTTACCGATCAGCGCCTCTATCACCTCACTGCTGGCTATGTTGTCACGCAGGTCCTTGATGATTTCTGCGGATAGAGAGTCAAGTTCGTCCATCCCTACGTTCAGTTCGGTCTTGATCTCAGGGTTGGCCGTAAGCAGGGGTGCAGCCTCCTCATAGAGTGATTTTATCCGGTTGTCATAGTAGTAGTATGTCTCTCCCACTGCTGCAACCTGAGGGTCAAGGAGTCTTTCCTTTGACCTGATGACACCTATCACTGCTGTCATGCCCGCTCCGGCGATAATTATCGCTACAGCAGCACGCCACAGATAACTGCGCAGATGCCTCTCCCTGCCCGGAAGGTCTGCCTCTATCTTTTTCCAGAGGCCGGGAGAGGGATCCAGGGTATCCATCTTCTCCCTGCCATTTATTATATGTCTCTCGAGTTCATCCATGGCTGTGCATTTCTGACAATATTTCCTTTAGTCTTTTCTTTGCCCTTGCATACTGGGTCTTGGAGGTTGACTCCGAGATACTCAGTATCTGGGCTATTTCCGTATGATCATAACCTTCCAGCAGATAGAGGCTGAACACTACCCTGTAACCGTCAGGTAATTTCTCTACTGCCCGGGCTATCGTTGCCTGATCAGGATATGAAGTTTCCTGCGGTTCGACTTCAGGCATCTCGAGCCGGCTGTAGTTGTCAATCAGCACAAGATCCGCCTCTTTCTTGCGAAGCCTGCTGATGCAGCGGTTGATAACAATGGTTTTAAGCCAGGCACCAAAGGTCGAATCAGTACGGTATGATCCGATGTTCCTGAAGCAATCTGTGAAGGCCTCCTGGAGCATGTCCTCGGCCTCCTCCCTGTTCCCGGTGATCCTGTATGCGGTGTTCAACATAGCTTTTGAGTATAGCTCATACAGCCTGAATTGCGCTCTCCGGCTTCCCCTGCGGCACTCGTCAATGAGTTGATCATGTATATGCAAATCCGTCGTTACCAACTTTCAGGTCGTTCTGCTTAAATGACGCAACAAAGGTACACTAGTTGCATGAGAGTAATATATATCATCCGGACTGTCTGGATTTCAATCAAAAATGTTAATCATTGGAAACATTTTTATTATATTTGCGTTGAGTTAATAACCGATTTGGTTTAATCGCCTTTGAGGTTATGATACTTAAAAATGCTTTTTACTGTCCAAAAGCAATTTTTCCATTCTTTTCATGGCTGCCCCGACGCCTAGTCGGGGCTTTTTTTTACGGAGGTCGAAGCTTCCCGGCAATTGGAACAATGAGGGAACAGGCATCCCTGCAGAGTATTATCTCTATGCCCGGAGATGGTGTAGCAACAGATAAGCGGAGTCATATTGCACAGCCTGATCCTCTTCAACGGAAGTAAGGACCATGTCCGCGAGGCTCCCTGTAGTATGCTCCATGTTTTTTGCCGGACTGACGGTCATTTAACCTTTTTTATGTTTTCATGCCTCCGGCTGGATCACAAACAGGTTGTGATATTCTTATCTTAGCAACCGTAATCAAACCTATTTTGAAGCAGATGAAATACTTTCTAATGGCTTTGGCACTGGCAGTTGTATCATGTACTCCGGGGGAGGAGAAGATCAGTCAGAAGGCCGGGCATCTACACAGGGATATGCTCACTGTCGACACACACTGTGACACTCCCATGCGGCTATTGAGAAGCAATTACGACCTGGGTGTGTATAATGACAAGGGATGTGTCGATTTCCCAAGGATGAAGGAGGGAGGTCTCGATGCGGAGTTCTTCGCCATCTTTATAGGACAGGGCCCGAGAACAGCCGAGGCATTTGAGAAGGAATACCGCAGGACCCTGGCCTCTTTTGATTCTGTCAGGAAAAGTGTCGGGCAATACCCTGAGCTGGCTGACATTGCACTGTCGCCTGATGATGCATACAAGCTGAAGGACCAGGGCAAACTTGCCATCTTCATCGGCATTGAGAACGGATACCCTGTTGGCACTGACATCTCGAAAGTAAAAGAGTTTTATGACCTTGGTGCCAGGTACATCACCCTGTGCCATTCATCAAACAACGACATATGCGATTCATCAACCGACAAGTCCGGACCGGAACATAACGGACTATCTGCCTTTGGTGAGGAGGTGGTGAAGGAGATGAACAGTATAGGAATGATAATAGATGTATCACACATATCTGACGATTCTTTCTATGATGTAGTGGCTCTCTCAAAGGCTCCTGTTGTAGCCTCTCATTCATCATGCCGGGCGCTTTGCGAAAGCCCGCGCAATCTTGATGATGAGATGCTGCAGGCCCTGAAAAAAAATGGCGGGGTGATACAGATATGTATCCTCAGCGATTACCTGAAACAGCCTGAACCCAACCCTGAGTTTGATGCCAGGGCACAGGAACTGCGTGAGAAGTGGCAGGCCATGGGTCCGGAACTGACAGAAGCACAGCAGGAGCAGCGCTGGAGCGAATATTCTGAACTGAAAAAGCAATATATCAAGCTGGCTACCGTGGCCGATGCCGTCAATCATATACAGCATGTTGTCGATGTCATAGGCATTGACTACGTAGGCATTGGTTCAGACTTTGACGGCGGAGGAGGCATTGAAGGATGCACTGATGTCTCAATGATGAAGAACATAACAAAGGAACTTCTCCGTCGCGGCTACAGCCGTGAGGATATTACGAAGATATGGGGAGGCAACTTCATGCGGGTGATGCGTGAAGTACAGGCTCTGAGGGATGAAGTCTGAAGGTCTGAAGGTCTGAGGTCTGAAGGTCAGTCGCTTTGCTCGGTCTTGCAGTCTTGCAGTCATGCAGTCATGTCGGAATGCAGCGGAGATCATAGACCCTGAGGTCAGGACAATCCGGCTCCTACACTATAACGACCCATCCGCCCAACTGGCGGAGCGGACCGGTCTGAAGGTCAGGCTTTTATGACCGTTGGAAAATATTGTGGCCGGTGGCGGCTGCTACTCCTGCCTGGATTTCACCCTTGAAAACCTCAACGACTTGATCATCCAGGTGGGAAGAGGTTTGTTCGGGTCACGTTTGCGCAGATCGAGATACCATCCCAGCTTCTTGATTATAGGCACCTTGTGGGTCTCCACGAACTCAATAAGAGTACCGTCGGGGTCCTCTATGTATGCGAAGTGACCTGCTGCCTCGCCCATGTCAAAACTGTTACCCTCGTGGCTTTGCTGGCTGTCTACAGTGAACGGGAACCCCGCCTCTTCGCAGTATTTGCGCAGGTTATCCATGCCTCTTATGTCATAACATAGGTGAATGAAACCCGGATCACCCCACAACCGGCCTTCAAAGATCTTGTTTACCTCCCTGTCTTTTGCCTCTATCAGCTCAATTACGCTCTGTCCGAAAACAGGGTTGAATCCACCATGGAAAGGCCTTGCCGGCGCTAACAGAACGCGCCTGAAGATACCCTTACCTCCGGGAACAGGGGCCAGATCTTCAAATGTACCTGTGACATCATATACTATCCTGTCATATCCCAGGATACCGGAATATATATTCAGCGCCCTGTCAATATCAGTGACACCTATCACTCCTCCATATGATCCTCCGGATATTTTCTTCAGGTTCATGAACCAGTCGGTGGCACCTACAATATGGAAGATGTTCCCGAAGGGGTCTCTCAGGAAGAAACTCTTTTTCCCTGCCGGATCATCTACCGGTTTCCCCAGGACTTCCACACCATTGTCGGTCCAGTATTGCCATGCGTTTTCCACATCCTTCACCTTGATCTTGCAGGCAAAGATACCCAGGTCGCCCAGCATGGTCTCATAAGCGGGATATTTAGGTTTTCTCTCCTTGTACTGCCATACCTCAAATCCGCCGCCGCTCTGGAGGTTCATAGCCAGTACGGCATGCCTGCTCCGCGGCTCACCACCCGTGTAAGGCAGCATAAGCCTTGCCTCAGCGACCTCTTCAAATATGCGGCAATCCATCCCGAACGCCCTGATATACCACTCCCATGCTTCACTGAGGTCATTCACCCCTACACCCATCTGCTGTATGCCGCTGATTACGTATCCCTTGTTCTTCATTTAGTTAAACTACATTGGTTTGATCCTGCCGGCTATCCTGAAGAACAGTGCCGGCAAATATTTCCTGATTTTAAGCATCAGCAGCTCCTTGCTGCCGACAAGTATCTCTATCTTTCTTTTCTGCAGGCCCCGTATTATCTGCCGGGCAGCTTTTTCCGGCGACACACCGCCGGCCTGCCCCTCATCCATCCTGCGATGTTCGACCCCGGTGGCGGTAAGGGCGTGATATGAGATCATTGTCCTTACTCTTCCGGGAATGATCACCGAGACCCTGATATTATCCTTTCTATGTTCCAGGAGCAGTGTTTCGAAGAAACCATGCAACGCCTGTTTTGATGCGGAGTACGCTGACCGGAGCGGGAATCCGAAACGCCCTGAGATTGAGCTGGTAGCTGCCACGTGGCCTCCTCCTGCTGTTATCATATACGGCAACACGGCTTTTGTCAGTGCAATGGTGCCAAAGTAGTTGATCTCCATTATCTTCCGGTCAAGCCAGAGAGGAGTGTCACTTATCATTGCTCTCTGGCTTACCCCACCAATGTTTAACAGCATGTCTATCCGGCCCTCCCTGCTGATAACTTCTGCAACCAGTGTATCAATGCCGTCTGTTTCGCCAAGGTCAAAGGGCAGGGGGGTTACGCTCCCTTTCATGCCGGAGCATTCGTTGACAACTGTGAGGAGCCCGTCGTTGTCATTTGCTGATGCGATCACCCTGCTTCCTTCGCGTACGAAGGTTCTGACCAGTTCCCGGCCGATACCCGATGATGCACCTGTGATCCAGACAACCCTGTCTGTAAAAATATTATCCATGGTCAGAGGGCGGCAATACGTTTTATGAGGTTATTGTATGTGTCACGAAGCCTGGCAAACACCGGATTTTTTGTACGGATGAGATTCCATATCCTGAACCCTCCTGTGGTCCTTCGAAAGAGCAGAAACCAGTTCCAGGCCATGATACCGAGTACGGGTATCATCAGAAAGGCAATGACAGCCAGCCACCATGGCTTGATGAAAATGAGCGACAGCGCCAGGTACAGTGGTCCGAAGATAAAGCTTAGCCCAAGGAAGAACCCATACCTTGCCGTACTTATGAACGCCGGGTCTTTTGACTTTATCGATTTGATGTATGATACCCGGAATGTAAGTATGTTCAACAAAGCCCCTAGAAGGAACACAGGCATAACAAGAAGCAGGAACACTGATGAAAGAAGCATCCATACGAAAGGGTGTTTCTTTTTGCGCAGCTGCCGGTAGGTTACTTTCAGCTCTGTCGCCATATCCCTGACAGCCAGGGTGTCACTGCATATCCTGCTATAGGCTGCCGGGTCAGCGGTATGAAGGTCATTCATTTTGCTAACCAGCCTCTGGTCCCTGAAAAGTTTGGGATACTTGATACTGTCGCTGTATTTCTCATTGACAATGTTCCTCAGCTCATTGATGGCTTCATAGTCCTCCTCCTCATCAATATGGACCATGACCTTTTTCATTTCTGCCGATAGACGGTCTCTAAGCTCAATAATCGCCCTTGTGGGATTTTCCCGGAATGAGTCATAATATTCCGAAACATGGATAGGATGTCCATAAACCACAGTCAGCACCTGCCTGAAACGCCAGTAATGAGAATATTCAAGCCCGACGGGCACAATATTTATTTCCTTGTTGAATCCCGAGGCCTCTGCTGTCTGGAAAGCTATCCTGCAGATACCCTTCTTCAACTGTCTCAGTTTTCTGTATGTGGCATGATTACCTTCAGGAAGTATAACTACTCCGTTACGATTTTCCATGACCCTGAGAGTATCACGGAATGTGTCATCATTCTGTTTCAGGTTCTCATACCCGTCCCTGATCCTGTATACCGGCAGTATTTTGAGGAAGTAAAGTATCCGGGCAATGAACTTCTTTTTGAAGATATCGGCCCTGGCGAGGAAGACAAGCTGCCTGTCAAGGGTACCGATAACGGCCATTGCATCCATAAGGGCGTTCTGGTGGTTGGGTGCAAGAATCGTCGGCACCGAAAAATCAAGATTGTCTTTGCCGTAAGCCAGAACCTTACGATAGAAAATATAATTATGCCAGAAATCGACATATTTCTTCAGAAGCTGATAGAAAATATCATACTTCTCAATGTTCTTCTTACCCATTCCGTAACCAGGTTTACCTTCTGTATCTTAAATAATGAAAGCCCCCAGGCTTAACCGACGACTAAATTAGAAAAAGATTCCCCTGCTGAATCAAAATTATAATTTGTTAACGGTGGAAAGGCAGTTTTTAGGTATTTATACCACCATGACGGTGACAGCAAGACAATTACTCAAGGAAATCCTCTATCTCCCTGCGTTCTCTTTTGGTAGGGCGTCCGCTGCCCCTCGGCCGGTATCCGAATGCCGTTTTACCGGTGATCAGTTTTTGTTTTTCATCCTCGGGGGTCAGGTCTGTGATAAAGTCACTTACCAGTTTGGCGCTGACCCTGCTCGCAGGCAGACCGGTTACTTTATAGGAATATGTCACAGGTGGCTTTCTTACCAGGATAATTGTTCCCTCGCTGATCATATGAGCCGGTTTCACCGGTTGTCCTTCCACAATGACCCTTCCTTTGCGGCATGCCTCGGTGGCAGCGCTGCGCGACTTGAATATGCGCACGAACCAGAGGTACTTATCCGTTCTTTCGCTATTTACTGCTGTCATCGTCCAGGTTTTTGCCTGCCTTGTTATACGCAGTCATGGTAAGCTCGCATCCTGCTGTTCCGAATGACTTTATCATTTCCACTGCCAGGGGTAGTCTTTTATTGATGACAGCCATCTCATTTTCCGTCCATTCCCCGAGGACATAGTTTACCTGTCCTCCCCTGGGGTAGTCACTCCCTATACCTACCCGAAGGCGTGCATATTCATCAGTGCCGATTATCTCGCTTATGCTCGTGAGGCCGTTATGACCACCTGCTCCTCCCTTGGCCCTCAGTCTTATGCTGCCTGTGGGTATAGCCAGGTCATCGGTTATCACAAGGAGGTTTTCGACCGGGATCTTCTCCTTCTGCAGCCAGTAGCGCACGGCATTGCCGCTCCTGTTCATAAAGGTGGACGGTTTGAGAAGGATCAGTTCAGCGTTTTTATAACGCATCGTGGCGATGAATCCGTAACGGCGGTCTGTAAAAGAGATACCGGATGCAGCAGCAGCAGCATCCAGTACCATAAATCCGACGTTATGCCGTGTGTTTTTATACTCGTCGCCTATGTTGCCAAGTCCGGCGATCAGGTATTTCATCCCTTACAAAGGATAGCTTGTTTCTACTATTCTGCAGCAGTCTCCTCAGGAGCAGCTTCAGCTTCAGGAGCGGCAGCCTCCTCTTCCTTGAGAGAGAGCCGTGATACGTCAACCGATACTATCATCGAGCGCTTGTTGTCGATGACCTCCAGGTTTTCATAGGAGAGGTCGCCGATCTTGATCGACTGACCTATACCAAGTCGTGTAATATCAATCGTCAGATGATCCGGCAGATGTTTTGTCAGCCCTTTTACCTTTAACATCCTGCGTCTTACCTTCAGTTTGCCTCCGGCCTTTACTCCGGATGATTCTCCGGTGATCTTTATCGGAATATTGATAGTCACGGGCTTATCTTCAGATACCTGCATGAAATCTATATGCAGCAGTTTGTCTGTCACGGGGTGGAACTGAAGCTCTTTCATTACGGCATTATAAGCTTTCCCGTCAACAATAAGGCTGACAAGATAAACCTCCGGGGTGTATACCAGTCCGCGGAATGCGTTTTCATGTGCATAAAAATGAAGATTCTCCTCTTCCCTGTACATCACGCAGGGTACATTACCCTCTGCCCGCAGGCTGTTCGAACTCTTTTTACCGAAATGATCGCGTGAGACGGCTTTGATCTCAATGGTTTTCATTAGTCTTTAATTTGTTGTGCTACTCAAGGTTACTTGCCCGGCAACCTCCCATCACACGTTTGACGTTTTCTCAAAAATTGGCGTGCAAATATAGTCAAAAAGGTTAAAAAACAAAACCCGAACTGATAGAGGTGTTTGTATATACCGCTTTTATTGCTTCGGCAAATATCTCACCTACGGAAAGTATCTTTATTTTCGACGAGTGCATCGTCAACGGGATGCTGTCGGTAACCACCAGTTCCTCGAGCGGGGACCTGTCAATTTTCTCTACGGCGTCACCTGAGAGAACAGGGTGAGTCGCAACTGCCCTCACGCTCAGTGCACCGCGGTCTTTCATCACAGTGGCTGCAAAGGTGAGGGTTCCTGCTGTGTCAACCAGGTCATCAATAATTACCACATGGCGACCCTCCACCTCACCGATGACCGATATTTCCTCAACCACATTGGGTTTTTTTCTCAGCTTGTAGCACAGTACCATCTCACTCTGAAGGTAACGGGCATAGGCATTTGCTCTTTTTGAGCCGCCCATATCGGGGGCCGACACAGTCAGGTTAGGCAGGTTGAGATTGCGGATATAGGGTGCAAAGAGCGCCGAGCCGAAGAGATGGTCAACCGGCACATCGAAGAAACCCTGGATCTGATCAGCATGAAGGTCCATGGTTATTATCCTGTCAACCCCGGCTTTGGTCAGCAGATCTGCAGTAAGCTTGGCCCCCAGTGAGACCCTTGGCCTGTCCTTGCGGTCCTGCCGGGCAAAACCGTAATAGGGGATTACGGCATTGACCTTGTATGCGGAGGCCCTCTTGGCGGCGTCAATCATGAGAAGAAGTTCCATGAGGTTCTCCGCAGGGGGGTTGGTAGACTGAATTATAAAGACGTGACAACCACGAACCGATTCATCAAAGCAAGGTTGAAACTCCCCGTCACTGAAACTCAGCAGGGAGCTTTTACCAAGTTCGATACCAAGATGGTCTGCAATTTTTTCCGCTATCCCAAGCGATGAGGTGCAGGAAAAGATCTTATATGGAGCTCTGCCGATCATAAGAAGTGGGTTAAGGTAGTAAACACTGAACGATGCCGCTAAATTAATATTTATGAATTAATCATTTTTCTCTTTTGAAAAATATCATCGTCTCATCTATATATTCCAGCAGTTCATCTCTGCCTGTCCCTCTTGAAGCGGAGGTGATGAACGTTGGTGGCAGGGTCTCCCACGTGCGCAGCATGACTGTATCATACAGGTCCCTGTTTTTCCCCGCTTCGGCTTCCGACAGCTTGTCAGTCTTGGTGAAGACTCTGGCAAAAGGCACACCGTTAAGTGCAAGCCTCTCCATGAAGGCAAGATCTGACTCCTGTGGCTTGTGCCTTGCATCGATAAGAACAAAAAGCAGGATCAGGTTGTCACGTGTGGTCACATATGAGGTAAAGAGTCTGTTCCATTGCTCTCTCATTTTTTGTGATACCCGTGCATAGCCATAACCCGGCAGGTCAACAATATACCAGCTTTCATTGATAATAAAGTGGTTGATGGTCTGTGTCTTGCCCGGACTGCCGGAGGTCTTCGCCAGCCCCTTCCTTGATACAAGCATGTTAATAAGTGACGATTTGCCAACATTTGACCGCCCGATGAAAGCGTATTCCGGCAACCCGGGCGGTGGCAGCTGACTGATCTTTGCACTGCTTGTTACGAAAGATGCTGATCTGATGATCATACCTCCCTTAGTTTTTCCATGAATTTCTTGTTGTCAATAATAAACCTTTCATGGCGCCCTTCGCCAATCTTACCGGTCTCATCACTTGCCTCAACGTGAAAGAGGAGTCTTTTGTCATTCACCTCCATCAGTGTGGCTGTGCATGTAATTGTCATTCCCACGGGCGTTGCCTTGAGGTGCCTGACATTGACCTCGGTGCCTACTGTGCCTTCACCGGGGTTAAGGCATGTCTCCACAGCCTTCATGGCTGTCTGTTCCATAAATGCAATCATTGCAGGTGTAGAAAAAACATCCAGTAAGCCTGACCCGTAAACAGCAGCGGTGTCACTGTCACCGACAGTCCTGGAGGTTGTGAGCCTTATTCCAGGTACAAGTATCTTTGACATGGTTTCTTATTTTAAATCTTTGTAGGGTAGGGGAATGGCGAGACGGTAATAAAGCCTGTTACCGAACTGTGTCAGGTAAGAGGCTATGACTACTATTGAGTCAGCATGCTGACCTGTCGTTTTCTGCAGATCGAGATAACCTGTGGTGGCTGTCTGTAACATCGGCTTCAGTGAGTCCATATCCACCAGTCCATCTACAAGATCTCCCCTGAAGTATTTCACGTTCTCCGCCTTGTCTGACATCTCAACGAAGATCTTGTATAATCCCCTCTCGTCGTAACGGTCATTTACTTTGTATTTTATCTCAGGGTATGATGTAACCTTCTCACCATTCATGTTGTACTCTTCAATGCCCGGCAGCCTTTTGCCGTTAATATAGTCAAGCTTTGCCTTAACGCGTCCGCTCTTATAATACTGTATCTGTGATCCGTGGATTGTGTCATTGACATAAGGAGTTACCCTGAAGAGTTTACTGTCAGGATAGTACCACCTGGCTTCTCCGTCCTTTTTACCATCGACATATGGTATCTCCTGCTCAATAACCCCACCCTTGTAATAGGTGCGTGTCAGGCCCTGGCGTACCCCGTTCCTGAACTCCACCTCTCTCATTTTAATGTTGTCTTTTATATAGTTACGTACGCCGGTAAAGCCTGTATCGGGCACATGCCCTTCCTTCTTCCTGCCTTTTGATTCACCTGTACCGCCTCCGCATGAGACGGTGAGTATCATGATTACTATGCCTGCAAGGGCTGCCAAGTTTTTCATTTCAGTTTATTTTTTTGTGGTATAAATACTTCAAGCAGGGTTGCCGTGCCCTGTGGTATCAGTGTCACGCTGTCGGCTGATGCCGGGATGAGGACTGTCGTGCCGGCTTTCACCTCCTCCTGATGGCCGAAACATTCAACCACGGCCATGCTTTCTGTACATATATATATTACAAAAGAATCTGTCAGGCTGTAGTCTTTTATCACAGGCCTGTCGAACCTGATGATACTTGTACGGAAGTATGGGCATTCGGCAAGCAGTGTCGTGGTGTTGATCCCGGGCGAGTTCCTTGTCAGGTTTGCGCTGTCAAGTCCGAAATTAATGGCGTCAAGAGCCAGGGTTGTGTGCATCTCACGTGGCTTTCCGGATTGATCCAGCCGGTTCCAGTCGTATATGCGATAGGTCACATCGGAGGTCTGCTGAATCTCTGCCAGTATGACTCCGGCACCGATGGCATGAACCATTCCTGCCGGAATGAAAAAGACATCACCGCGTGCTACAGGGGTGATGTTGATGAGTTCATCAAGTCTCTCCTCAGCCAGGTACTTAAGGTATTCCTCCCTGGTGGTCTTCTTCCTGAATCCTGTATAGATAACAGCTCCCGGCTCTGCATCGATGACATACCACATCTCAGTCTTGCCCCATGCGTGGTGTCTCTCCGCGGACAGCCTGTCGTCAGGATGGACCTGTATCGACAGTTTGTCCCTGGCATCAATGAACTTGATCAGCAGGGGGAACTCGTTTCCGTACTTCTCATATACCGAATCACCTACGAGGTCACCCATGTACACTTCCGTTATCTCCTCCAGTGTGTTTCCCTTGAGAAAGCCATTAGCTGCAACAGAGGCTGAACCCGGCATGCCGCTTATCTCCCAGCTCTCTCCGACAGTGGTGCTGCTTAAGGCCTTCTTGCCGAAACGTTCGCGCAGGGCACTGCCACCCCACAGGGTCTCTTTTAAAACAGGCCTGAAGCGTATAGGGTAGAGTGAACTCATGGTCAGAAATTATAGTCGATAACGATTTTTGCCTTTTTGATCCCTGATGCAGCAATGACAGCCTCCCGGTGCGGGTCACTGTTCTGGTAGCGCTTAAGATCCTCCACAGAGGCAAAGGTGGCGTCAATGACAAAGTCCCCGGAATGATCATCATCATGGATGTTAATCCCAGTCCTGTATTCAATGACGTATTTGAGTTTGTTACCTACCGGCCCGAATACCTCCTTAAGTTTACGGACCGATTTTGCCCTTTCTTCCGGGGTGCACGGCGGAGTGAGCTTAAAGATCACGATATGTTTTACCATACAGAAATTTTGCTACTTTTGATACAAAAATAATCATTTTATGCTTACTGTCGGGATTGCCGGAGGCACAGGATCGGGAAAGACTACTGTTGTAAGAAAGCTTATAGATATGTTGCCTCCGGGTGAGGTGGTCATATTGCCGCAGGACAGTTACTATCGTGATAACAGCCATATACCTGTTGAAGAAAGGCAGAACATAAACTTTGACCATCCTGATTCAGTGGAATGGTCGCTGCTTATGGAACACCTCTCTGAGCTGAAGGCAGGCAGACCGATAGCGATGCCCATCTATTCGTACCTCACCTGTGTAAGGTCCCCGGAGACCATCCCGATAAAGCCTGCCGAGGTGGTTGTCGTCGAAGGTATCCTTGTTCTTGCCGACCCCGGTTTGCGTTCCATGCTTGACATAAAGGTATTCGTTGATGCTGATGCAGATGACAGGCTGGGGCGGGTGATCCAGCGCGACATAGTTGAGAGGGGCCGCTCGGTTCTTATGGTGCTTGAACGTTACAACAGGACTGTCAAGCCGTCACACCTGCAGTTCATTGAGCCGTCAAAGAGATATGCCGATATTATTATCCCGGGGGGAGGGGAGAATCTTGTTGGGATCGAAGTCCTGAAGACAATAGTCGAAAAACACCTTGTGTAACCTGGCAATCAGTTTTTTCTCAGTTCACGCAGGTACATCTGGATGGTATTTTCCAGGCCAAAATAGAGCGCCTCTGAAATAAGAGCATGGCCTATAGACACCTCCATCAGCCATGGTATGTTACTATGCAGCCAGGCCAGGTTGTTAAGGTCAAGGTCATGGCCTGCATTGATTCCCAGCCTGGCCTCACGCGCGACCTCAGCTGCCATGACGAAAGGAGCCACGGCTGCCTGCCTGTCACTGCCATAAGCCGAGGCATAGGGCTCAGTGTAAAGCTCAATGCGATCGGTACCGGTACGGGCAGCATATTCGATCATCACCGGGTCGGTGCCTGTGAAGATGGAGGTACGGATACCCTTTTCATGAAAACCGGCAATCACCTCAGTGAGGAATGACAGGTGAGTCCTCGTGTCCCACCCCGAGTTGGAGGTGATAGCGTCATGGGTATCAGGAACCAGCGTCACCTGATCGGGAAGGACATCCAGCACCAGTTTTATAAACTTCTCCTCCGGATTACCCTCTATATTGAATTCGGTGGTGACAATATCCCTGATCTCATAAACATCACTGTATCTGATATGTCTCTCATCAGGCCGGGGGTGAACCGTTATGCCCTCGGCACCAAAAGCCTGGCATTTTATTGCTGCCAGCCTTACATCAGGGACGTTGCCACCCCTTGCGTTCCGGAGGGTGGCTATCTTATTTATGTTTACACTCAATCTTGTCATGGTTTAACCGTTGTATGAATGTGCAAAGTTATAATGATCCGTAGTTTTTTGTACTTTTAATCGCTAAATGAGTGAATGAATGCTTGCCAGAGAGATGATATCAGATGTGGTCCCTGCCCTGAAAACATCAGATACAGCGCAGACTGCCCTTAACTGGATGGAGATATTCAGGGTATCGCATCTGCCTATTGTGAATGAGGCAGACTATCTCGGCCTTATCTCTGACAGCGATATCTATGACCTGAACCAGCCTGAAGAACCTATCGGGAACCATTCTCTCTCACTGCCACGCCCCTCTGTCAGGGGAACCACCCATATATATGAGGTGCTGGCACTGGCTGCCAGGCACAAACTGACCGTCGTGCCGGTGGTTGATGATGAGAACCTCTTCAGAGGTGTCATTACCTATAACGAGCTTATTAACGGACTCGCTTCCATCTCATCCGTTGACCAGCCCGGAGGGTTGATAATTTTACAGGTGCTGCAGCGCGATTATTCGATGAGTCGTATCTCGCAGATCGTTGAAAGTAATGACGCCAGGATACTGAGCATGCATATCACCTCTAACCCTGACTCCACAAGTCTCGAGATAACCCTCAAGGTCAATACCTCGGATCTTGCCTCTATTATCCGTACATTTGAAAGATATTCATATGAGGTAACCACCTGGGTGACAGACGATGATGAGATGGATCGCTACTATACTGACAGGTACAACCTGCTCATGAAGTATCTCAACATGTAACATCCTACCCTGATGGACAGAACGATAGCTCTTTACAGCAAGGGTCTTACCGAGAAGACCATGGCCGGACTGCTGCGGCTCATTGATGCCCTTCATGCCCGGGGGATCACCATCTACCTCAACATCATGGAGCCTAACGGAAACCATTTCAGGGCTGATTCCAGGGTCATCCTCTTCAATGAGATATCAGAGCTGCCTGCTGATGTATATATGATAATGAGCGTGGGTGGTGACGGCACCTTCCTTGAAACAGCCATGAGGGTACGTTCAACCGGCATACCGGTGGCAGGGATAAACACAGGCAGGCTGGGCTTCCTTGCCAACATACCCGACGATGATATAGGAAGGTCGATAGATCTTCTCTGCTCCGGCAACTTTGAGGTTATAAGCCGCACAATGCTCGAGATCGTATCTCCTGAAGGTCTGTTTAGTTCACGTAATTCAATGGCTCTCAATGAGGTAACCGTACAGAAGAGTGACCAGAGCATGATCACAATCACTGTCAGGGTAAATGACATTTTCCTTAATACATACCGGGCTGACGGACTGATAATCTCTTCAGCTACCGGGTCAACAGCCTATAATCTGAGTGTTGGCGGGCCGATCTTATCACCCACGGATGAGAGCATCATCATTGTCCCTATGTCACCACATAATCTTACGGTCAGGCCTATCATCGTCACCGGCGGCAGCACCATCACCCTGGAGACAGGAGGGAGGAGCAGCGAGTGCCTGCTGACATGCGATTCAAAGGCTGTAAGAATACCGACAGGCACCCTTGCCGAGGTGCGTCAGGCATCTTCCAGGCTGAAGACAGTAACAACCCCGGGAAACGATTTCTTCAGCACTCTGAGGAATAAGCTGATGTGGGGTGCCGACCCCCGTAACTGACAATAATTAAGGAATATTTAAGTTTTTAATATTATACATTCCTTATATTTGTAGCCTGAACTGCAAGATGACTGATGATTAAACGTCCGATACTGGTGTGTATGGTGGTGCTCCTTTCTGCACCATTCGCGTCTGCACAGCTGTGGAAGATGAAAAGATATGAAGCCACCGCCGCTCTGGGTACATCACAGTTTTATGGTGACATAGGAGGCTTCACTATCGGGGAAAACGCCCTGGGGCTGAAGGATATGACATTCAAACAGACCCGTTTCAGCGTTAACGGATCATTCAGGTATTTTATTACTGATAACATAGCCGCCCGCCTGTCTCTCTCATACGTAATGCTTCATGCCACCGACATGAGAGGTTCGAATGACGATACCAGGCAATATGAATCCAGCACCTCACTCTTTGAGCCGGCACTGCTGGGGGAATATTATTTCGTTAGAAACCGTGAACGCAACAGTTTCCTCTTTCAGACCTACAGGGGCAGGATAAGGAACAGGACCAAGGATTTCTTCAGGAGTCTGGATGTATATGTTGTTGCGGGAATAGGGGGAGCGGGCTTCAATGTATATAAGGGCAATGACAGGCTGGAGGCCAAATGGGCCTCAGACGAGACACTCAAGAGGAGGGGGTTCGCAGCGGTGATACCGGCGGGAGCAGGGGTTAAGCTTGCCATAGACCCCAATATCCTTGTCGGGATAGAAATGATGGGCAGGTATGCCTTTTCAGATTACCTTGACGGTTACACTTCACAGTGGTCAAGAAGAAACGATGTCTATCATACCTTCAGCTTAACATTTAACTACAGGATCAAGACAGGGAGGAACGGTCTCCCCCTGTTCAGGTGATATGCCAATGACCCGGAGAATGAAAAAAGTACTGATAACCATAATACTGACCTTAACCGCGCTGTCTCTCTTTTCCCAGCGGAACGCTGACTATGGCGTCTCTGCAGGAGTGGTGACATACCTTGGAGAGAAGAACCCTCTTAATGTTCTCTACAGGCCGGGTCCGGCAGCCCAGATCTTCTACAGGTACAACTTCAACCCCAGGCAGGCTGTCAGGGCAAACCTTCTCGGAGGTTACCTTATGCCCCTCGGTTCATTCCTCGGGGAACTTGGGGCAACATATGAATTCAACTTCTTCCCCTACTCCACCTTCCGGAGCAGGCACGTTGACTATACACCCTACATCGCCGGCGGCGCCGCCCTGTCATTAATGAACACTGCCGGTCCCTTTCTGTCTATTCCATTCTCTGCCGGTTTCAAAGTAAACGTGGCAAACCACGTCGGCGTTGAAATCGAATATGGATTCCGTAAAACTTTTACTGATAAAATGGACGGCCTTTTTGAAATAACAGACCCCGGGGGTGCTCCGGTGGATCACTCAAGGATCCATAATAACGACTGGTACAGCTTTATCGGGGTCTCCGTAACATGGAAAATGTACAACCAGCTTGTTGGCTGTCCTGCTTTTGCAGAAATTGGAAAAGATAAAAAAAGAAGGAGATAATCAACATTGGCATTTAAGGATCAGATAGATATAAACAAGCTGCCAGGGCATGTTGCTGTTATTATGGATGGCAACGGTCGCTGGGCACGCAGGAGAGGCAGGGAGAGGGTCTACGGCCATCATCAGGGCGTTAAGGCCGTGCGCAGAACAATAGAGGCGGCGGCTGAGATCGGCATCAAATACCTTACCCTCTACGCATTTTCAACAGAAAACTGGAACAGGCCTGATGAGGAGGTGACCGCCCTGATGGACCTCATGGTTGACTCAATAAATAATGAGACACACACTCTCGTTGAGAAAAAGATATCACTTAAGGTCATCGGAGACCTTGACCGCCTGTCTGCTGATGTCAGGAACAGGCTGAATGAGACGATGAAGATCACCTCACCAGGTACCCGCATGAAACTGATAGTGGCTCTAAGCTACTCTTCCAGGTGGGAGATATCGGAAGCATGCCGCCGGATTGCAGTGGCGGTAAAAGAGGGCCGTATCAGGGAAGAAGATATCGATGAGAAAACAATCAGCGCCAGCCTGGCAACCTCCGACATACCCGATCCGGAACTGATGATAAGAACCAGCGGAGAGAAACGCATCAGCAACTTCCTGCTGTGGCAGCTGGCATATACTGAACTTTATTTTACAGAGAAACTTTGGCCCGATTTTGGTAAGCAGGACTTTTACAAGGCAGTGGCAGACTACCAGAAAAGGGAAAGGAGATATGGTAAGACCAGTGAACAGATCACTGATAACAGATGAGATGATGAAAGAAAAACCTATGCGGATACTTTGCTTTTTTGCTTTATTGATGACGGGATTGATTGCCACAGCCCAGACAGAGGATAAATATGTCAGTTACACTTACCCTGATGAATATACTATTGCCGGGATCACCGTCTCCGGAGTGAAATTCCTTGAGCCGAATGCCTTGATAGGTATCTCCGGACTACGTATCGGACAGAAGGTGGAGATACCGGGCGAACTGATAACTGCTGCCGTAAGGAAACTGTGGGATCAGGGGCTCTTTTCCGACGTGAAGATCACTGTCACCGGCAAAGAGGAAGAAAACATATGGCTTGATATATTCCTCCAGGAACGGCCAAGGTTGTCGGCCCTGAAGTTTGAAGGGATAAGAAAATCTGAGGAGACAGACCTGGCTGAGAAGCTGAGCCTCCCGAACGGTTCCCAGGTGACAGCCCACCTGCTTAACAGGGCCGAGCGCACGATCAAGGACCATTACATTGAGAAAGGCTTCCTGAATACCGAGGTGGATATCGTTCAGAAAGATGATCCCGATATGCCCAACAATGTCATCCTGAACATCATCGTGAACAAGAATGAAAAGGTCAAGATAGAGCAGATCCGGTTTGAGGGAAACACCTTCTTTGAGGACAAGCGCCTGAGGCGTGTCATGAAGAACACCAAGCAGAAAGACCTGAATATCTTCAAGGGATCAAAGTTTATTGAGGACAAGTTCAAGGAAGACCGCACCAGTCTGGTCGATTTCTATAATGAGAACGGCTTCCGTGATTTCCGCATCATGGGCGACTCCACCTACACAATGGAGGATGGTAAGATGGCTCTTGTGATAAAGGTTAATGAGGGTAGCCAGTATTACCTCAGGAACGTTGACTGGGTTGGGAACAGCATTTACACAAAAGACCAGCTTAATGCTGTCTTTAACTTCCCCAGTGGAGGAGTATACAACCAGACAATGATTGACAAGAGGCTGTCTGTCGATGACGATGCCGTGAACTCGCTGTATCTGAACTACGGATATCTTTTTTCCAGGCTGACACCTGTGGAGAAGAATGTAGAGGGAGATTCCATTGACCTGGAGGTCCGGATATTTGAAGGTGACCCGGCCAACCTTAACAACGTTGTCATCAGCGGTAATACGCGTACCAATGAACATGTGGCACGGCGTGAACTCTATACCCTTCCCGGGGACCTGTTCAGCAAGGAGAACATAATACGGTCAGTAAGACAGGTTGCTGTCCTTGGGCACTTTGACCCTGAGAAGATCAACCCGCAGCCCATCCCTGATCAGATAAACGGTACCGTTGACCTGCTTTATGAACTTGAGGAGAAGGCCAATGACCAGTTCGAGATATCGGGAGGCTGGGGCGCCGGCATGCTTGTGGGTACCATAGGTGTCAGGTTCAATAACTTCGCAATACGTAATTTCTTCAAGTGGAATGAGTGGAGACCTTATCCTTCGGGTGACGGACAGTCGCTGCAGATACGTGCCCAGTCGAACGGACGTGTATACCAGTCGTATAATGTCTCGTTCATAGAGCCGTGGCTTGGGGGCAAGAAGCCAAACACGCTCTCCATCTCGGCATTCCGGTCATTGATGACCAACGGATCCAAGAAAGGCGAAGACGACAGGCAGTCAATGATCATCGATGGCGCTTCCATCGGGTTCGGGAAGAGACTTGAATGGCCCGATGATTACTTCTCCGTTTATTATGAAGCCAGTTACCAGAGATACAGCCTGAATAAGTACAACTATTACCAGTTCCTCTTCACCGACGGCGATGCCAATCTTGCTTCGCTCACTGCCAGGATCACCAGGTTCTCCGCGGGTCCCAACACGATCTTCCCGCGCAGCGGATCTACCTTTACTCTGTCGCTGCAGGCCACCCCGCCCTTCTCAGCTATCAGCGGCAAAGACATGTCAAATGTCTCTGACGAGGAGAAGTACAAGTGGATTGAGTATTACAAGGCGGTTTTTAAGGCGGACTACTACGTGCCCCTCACCACAGACCAGAAGCTCATCCTGAATGCCAAGGCAGCCTTTGGATACCTGGGCTTTTACAACAAGGACATAGGCCCATCACCTTTTGAAAACTTTTATGTCGGTGGTGATGGCATGACCGGATACAGCTTCTATGGCCGGGAAGTGATTGCACTCAGGGGTTACACCAATGGTTCGCTGACGCCTAGGATAGTAAAGGATTCAAGGACCATCGAGGTTGGTAACGTCTACTCCAAACTGACGCTTGAGCTCAGGTACCCGATCTCTCTCAATCCCCAGGCTACCATCTATGGTCTCGCATTCCTTGAAGCCGGGAGAGCATGGTACAGTATAAGCGAATTCAACCCATTCAGGATGAATCGCTCGGCAGGCATAGGCCTCAGGGCAAACCTGCCTATGTTCGGCCTCCTCGGTATCGACTGGGGCTACGGATTTGACACACCGGTTACCGGCAGTGCAGACGACGCCGGGAGCCAGTTCCATTTCGTAATAGGTCAGCAATTCTGAACAATCAACAATCAAATAAAACGCTATGAAGAAGATCATTATCATGACAGTAATCGTGCTTGCCGGAACACTCAGCGGTATGGCACAGAAGTTTGCTTTTGTAGACAGCGAGTATATAAGGAACAATATACCTGCCTTTACTGCGGCACAGCAGCAGCTTGACAAGCTCTCTGAAGGATGGGAGAAAGAGGTGGCTGACGGTTATGCTGTCGTTGAACAGATGTATAAGGATTATCAGGCAGAGGTGGTGCTTCTCTCACAGGACCAGAAGAAAAAGAGGGAAGAGGCGATCATTGCCAGGGAGAAAGAGGTAAAGGATCTGCAGAATACCTATTTCGGGATGGAAGGCGAGCTCTACAAGAAGCGTGAGGAGCTGGTCAAACCTATCCAGGATGAGATACTTAAAGCTATCAAGGAGATATCTGTTGAAGGCAGCTATGCCGTTATCTTCGATACCTCAGCAGGGTCAAACATACTTTTCGCCAATCCCAGGTACGATCTTTCCGATCAGGTGCTGCAGAAACTCGGTTATAAGAATTAAATAATTACATTTGCACGTTTAATTGAAAAAGAAGACAATGAAAAAAGTATTTGGTATACTCCTGTTTGCTGTACTGATCTTTACAGCACAGGATGGATTTGCACAGTCATTCAAGACAGGCCACATTAACAGGGATGAGATCATCATGGCTATGCCTTCGTATGACACCGCGATGCAAAAATATAACGCATTCGGACAGGAGCTCACAAATGCACTGGAACTGATGCAGGTCGAGTACAATAACAAGCTCGATCAGTATGTGAAGGACAGCAAGAATCTCACCGACATCGTTAAGGCAAATAAAGAGCAGGAGCTGGGTGACATGCAGAACCGCATCAACAACTTCCAGCAGCAGGCACAGGTGCAGCTGCAGGAAAAGCAGACGGAGCTTCTGAACCCTATCATTGAGGCGGCTACAAACGCTATCAATGCAGTGGCAAAGGAGGGAGGATTCATTTATATATATGACATCCGTACCCTGGTATATTTTGATCCTGTTAAAAGCACGGATATAGGACCCCTGGTGAAGACCAAGCTGGGGATAAAGTAACTGAAAGCAAAAGAACTTGTGCTGCCCGCCACACGGCGGGCAGTCTTTCTATTAGAACGTAATGGAAACAGGTAACCGTCCCATCGGTATTTTTGACTCAGGGGTAGGGGGACTGACAGTGGCTCATGCCATACGACAGACACTCCCGGGAGAACAGATAATCTATTTTGGAGATACAGCTCACCTTCCTTATGGTGATAAATCGGAGGAGGCAATAAGGGGCTACTCAAAACGTATCGCTGAATTTCTCCTGGGATATGATGCAAAGGTGGTTCTTATAGCCTGCAACTCTGCATCAGCATCGGCTTATGAGAATCTTCTCGCCGAATACAGTAACAAAGCCCTTATTCTTGATGTTATAAACCCGGTGGTTGAATATGTTGCAGCACGTCATTTTGAGCGACTGGGCGTGATAGGGACCAAACGGACAATCAGTTCGGGCACTTATGAAAAGAAGCTGCATGAAGCTGCCCCGGGAACAGTGCTGTCATCCCTCGCCACCCCACTGCTGGTCCCGATGATCGAGGAGGGGTTTATATTTGACGATATCAGCAATGCTATCATACGTACATACCTCTCTGACACGAGGCTGCAGAAGATAAATGCCCTGATACTGGGATGCACACACTATCCCATTATACGCAACCAGATCAGTAAATTCTTCAATTTTAATGTTGAAGTAATAGACTCTGCACGTATAGTGGCTGCCCGCCTCAGGGAGACCCTCGAGAGACATAATATGGTCAACAGGGGAGAGGCAGGTGAGGATCTCTTCTTCATCTCTGACTACACCGAATACTTCGAGAAGATCGCAAGGATGTTCTTCGAAAGCTCAATCAATCTTCAGAAAGCGGACATCTGGTCCTGAAATCTTGCTAAGACTACTCGCTGACTTACCCCCGGAACAGTATTATAAGACTAACTGTGAGTGATTTGCCAGATCATAACAAACATGATCAAAATCATACGGATATATAAGTCTAATAGTGAACTTAGCTTCATCATACTGGTTATTATTTTCATAGTACTCATAAAATAAATTCGTTACTATCATCATGGGAAAAAGATCAATGGTCATTGATAAGGATGAGGTGGTTATCAGGTTCTCAGGCGACTCTGGTGACGGGATGCAGCTCACCGGCACTCTCTTCTCCAACACGTCGGCCCTGTTCGGACATGATATCTCCACCTTCCCGGATTATCCTGCGGAGATAAGGGCTCCGCAAGGTACCGTTGGAGGTGTCTCCGGTTTTCAGGTACATATAGGGCACAAACTGGTCAACACTCCCGGAGATTTTGCTGACGTCCTTGTGGCGATGAACCCTGCCGCTATCCGGGCCAATGCCCACGGGCTGAGGAAAGGTTCCACAATCATTTATGACTCAGACAATTTCACCGAGAAGCATATCCAGCGTGCAGGCTATATTTCTGATCCCTTTACCGAGGACAAGCTTGACTCAATGCACCTTATTGCAGCTCCTATCACCTCGCTGGTGAGGGAAGCCCTCAAGGGTATGGATATTGATCCTAAGACCGCCCTGCGAACAAAGAATATGTTCGCTCTCGGTATGGTTTACTGGCTTTTTGACAGCAAGCTCAAGTATACCGAGGATTTTATTGAAGAGAAGTTCGGGAAGAAGCCTGTGATGGCAGAGGCCAACAGCATTGTCCTCAGGGCAGGCTACTACTACGCCGAGACCATTGAGGCACTTACTCCCTCTTACAGGGTCAGCCCGGCTCCTATTGCCAATGGCACATACCGCAACATAAACGGGAACCAGGCCACGGCATGGGGTCTGCTTGCCGCCGCAGAGAAAGCCAACCTCAGGCTTTTTATAGGTTCATATCCTATCACTCCTGCAACCGGCATTCTTGAGGAGCTGGCTATGAGGAAAGACCTTGGTGTCAAGAGTCTGCAGGCTGAAGATGAGATTGCAGGCATATGCTCTGCTATAGGAGCCAGTTTTACCGGTCGCCTGGCGGTGACTTCCACCTCGGGACCGGGTCTCGCCCTCAAGTCGGAAGCTCTCAACCTGGCCGTGATGACCGAGCTGCCGCTGGTGGTGGTTGACGTACAGCGGGGCGGGCCCTCAACAGGCCTCCCAACCAAAACCGAGCAGTCTGACCTGTGGCAGGCTCTCTATGGCCGTAACGGCGAGAGCCCTGTTGTGGTCATGGCTGCAGGCACACCCTCTGACTGTTTCATGTATGCCTTTGAAGCCGCTAAGATCGCCGTCGAACATATGACACCTGTCTTACTGCTCACTGACAGTTACCTGGCAAACGGTTCGGAACCGTGGAAGATCCCGGCAATGAAAGATCTCCCTTCCATCAAGGTGCCCCTGGCAGTGAAGACTGAGAAGGAGTACCTGCCATATGAGAGAGACCCTGAAACACTTGCCCGTAAGTGGGCAGTGCCGGGAACACCTGGCCTGGAGCACCGCATCGGCGGACTCGAAAAGACAATTAAGGGAAGCGTTTCATATACCCCCGAGAACCATGAGTATATGGTCAGAATGCGGGAGGAGAAGGTGGAACGTATAGTATCCGAGGTACCTGACCTCGAAGTGACTGGCAAGGACTCGGGCGACCTGCTCGTGATCGGCTGGGGAAGCACCTACGGCCATATCTATACTGCTGTCAGCGAACTGCAGGAAGAGGGATACAAGATCTCATCGGCACAATTTAACTACATAAGACCACTGCCAAAAAACACAGATGAGGTGTTCGCAGGATTTGAAAAGCTGCTTGTATGTGAGCTGAACTCGGGCCAGTTTGCCAACTATCTGAGGATGAAGCACCAGAAATATACATATCATCAGTATAACAAGATACAGGGGCTGCCGTTCACTATCAAAGAGATAAAGGAATATTGTATTAAACTGCTGGAGGGTAAATAAAATGAATGAAACAAATACTATGCACTACGTAGCCAAGGATTTCAAGAGCGATCAGGAAGTAAGATGGTGCCCCGGATGCGGTGACCACGGTATTCTCGCCTCTTTGCAGAAGACCATGGCTGAGCTGGACATCCCGAAGGAAAATTATGTCTTTGTCTCAGGTATCGGCTGTTCGTCAAGGCTGCCTTACTATATGAATACGTACGGTTTCCACAGTATCCACGGAAGGGCTGCCGCTATTGCCACCGGCATCAAGATTGCCAACCCTGATCTAATGGTATGGGAGATGACCGGCGACGGTGACGCCCTGGCTATTGGCGGTAACCATTATATACATGCCATAAGGCGTAACATTGACATCAAGATCATCCTCTTTAACAATGAGATATACGGCCTTACCAAAGGACAGTACTCACCTACCTCCAAGAAAGGCCTGGTCACCAAGACCTCTCCTTTCGGCACCATTGAAGAGGCATTCAAGATAGGCGAGCTGACGATAGGGGCCAACGGACGCTTTTTTGCACGTACGGTTGACTATAACCTTCAGCTCTCCAACGAGGTGTACAAGGAAGCTGCCAGGTTCCACGGCACAGCAGTGGTTGAGGTTATACAGAACTGTGTGATATTCAATGACGGTGCCCATGATGCCTTCACCAGCAAGGAGAACAGGGATGACAACACTATCGTTCTACGCCACGGCGAGAAGATGATCTTCGGCAAGAACCGTGACAAAGGGATCATCCTAAAGGATCTTAAGCTGAAGGTTGTGAAGCTGGGTGAGGATGGCATCACTGAAGATGATATCCTTGTTCACGATGCTCATGAGCCTAATCCCGGCATACACTACAGACTTGCCGGTATGACCCTTCCCGAGTACCCTGTTGCCATGGGTGTCATCAGAGCCATCGATGCTCAGACCTATGATGCAGCCATGGGTGAACAGCATGAGAGAGTACAGGCAGCATCAAAGATCAAGAGTGTTGATGATCTGCTGATGAGCGGGTCAACCTGGGAAGTGAAGTAAAGGTCACCCTTTCCCTTTTAGGGGAGACATTCTCATTCTATTTCACTAATTTTGGCGTCGGAATTTGCCAGATGCCCTTATGAGTAATTACCCTGAAGCCGGAAGCGGCAACACGAGAGACTTACATGACCAGCAGGAGCGCCTGAAGGAGCTGGCATGCATTAACCGTGCCACACAGATACTCAAGGAGAGGAAGCCTGTTGATGAGACGATGATGCATCTGGTGCTTGAGTTTCCGCCCGCGATGCAGTATCCGGAGTTTACCGTAGCCCGTATTATGTTTCAGGGAAGATCGTTTGAAACACCCGGCTTCAGGGAGACAGAATGGAACCTGGCAAGAAACTTCGCTACCATAGATGGCAACGGCAGCGTTGAGATATGCTATACCAAAGAGTTTCTACCCGGGGATGAAGGCCCCTTCCTGAAGGAGGAACGGGAGCTGATCGACAATGTCACAGGACTTATTACAGGCTATATAAACAGCCTCACGGCGGGCACATCACGTGCCGGTGACAGCAAGGAGAGCGTTGAAGTCGATATGTCCAGCCATTCGATCCGGCGTCTGTTGCAGCAATTCCTTGACAGGCATAACGCCGAACGGGATGTCTTTCACGACCTGATGCCATTCATGGTCAGGGAGATACTTCTCGTGGCAAGTCTCTATGACGCCTATTCAATTGAAGGCGAAGGACGGTTCTCGGATTATATGCTCGGAGAGTACTACCAGATGAGCCTGACCACCATCCCGCGTATCACGGGTGTGTCAGGTGAGGATGAGGCTTTCTCACGCCTGGGGGTGAGACACTATGATATGATCATCATCATGGTGGGGGTTGACAAGACCAACCCTATGAACCTGTGCCGGAAGATAAAGGAGAAGTACCCGTATATCCCTACATACCTGCTTCTGAACAACCCCGTGGATATTCCGTATGTCCAGGAACAGAAAAAGCTGGGGGTGCCATTTGACAACCTCTTTGTGTGGACAGGAGAATCAAGGGTCTTCTTTGCCATGGCCAAGTTGCTCGAAGACAAGGTCAACGTGGGTAATGACACACGAAAGGGACTGACAGGGGTGATACTGATCATCGAGGATTCCCCTGACTACTATTCCAGCTATGTGCCCATGCTCTATACCCTTGTCCTGGAGCAGACACGCATACTTATTGAGGATGTCTCCTCCGATGAGCTGTACAAGGTGCTTAAGCTGAGAGCCCGGCCCAAGATATTGCTTGCAACAACCTGGGAGGAGGCCATCTCCGTCTATGAGAAATACAAAGACAGGCTTCTGGGTGTCATCTCGGACATGCGCTTTCCCCGTGACGGTGTGCTGAATGATATGGCCGGTTTTGACATGATAAGCCTGATCAGGGCGGAACAGACCAACCTGCCTACAGTACTCCAGTCATCCGACCCCGGCAATGCCATTTATGCTACGCAACTGCAGGCCAACTTCATTAACAAGAACTCCGAGACACTTCTCCAGGACCTGAAGTCATTCATAAATTACTACCTCGGGTTTGGACATTTTGTCTATCGTGACACCAAAGGACGACAGATTGCTGTGGCAAAATCCATGAAGCAGTTCGAAGCTTTTCTCAAGACAGTACCCGAGGACTCCCTGGTCTATCACGCCATGAAGAACCATTTCTCACTGTGGCTGATGGCAAGAGGTGAGGTGAAGATAGCCAAGATAATCAACCCGGTAAAGATATCTGACTTCAAAAGCCTGAGAGAGATGCGTGAGTTCATCATCGATGTCATCCGTAAAAGGAGGCGTGAGATGAACAAAGGCAAGGTTGTCAATTTTGACGAGTCCCTGATGATCGACGAATCAAACGTGGTAAGCTTTGCCGGCGGCTCACTAGGAGGAAAAGGCCGCGGCCTGGCATTCGTGAGTACCCTTATATACAGCTTCGAGCTTGGCAGGCTGTTGCCTGGCATTAATATCAAGACGCCCGTTACCGCCATCATAGGTACGGATGAGTTTGACCAGTTCATGGATAGCAACAGGCTGTGGGAGGTGGTAAACAAGGAGAAGGATTTTTCGGAGCTGCAGAAACAGTTTCTCGCCGGAAGCCTCAGTGATGATCTGGAGGAGAAGCTGAGAGCCTTCATAAAGATCAACAACAGACCTCTTGCGGTAAGGTCATCGAGTCTTTTTGAAGACTCTCTGAGTCAGCCTTTCTCCGGTATCTTCGGCACCTATCTGCTGCCCAACAACCACCCTGATCACGAGGTGCGGCTGATGCAACTCATCGGTGCCATCAAGCTGGTCTTTTCATCTATCTATTCTGACAACTCACGTATTTATTTTGAGGCAATAAACTACAAGGTGGAGCAGGAGAGGATGGCTGTCGTCATACAGGCAGTCGTAGGCAACAGGTACGGAGACATCTTCTACCCCCATATCAGCGGCACGGCACAGTCGTTCAACTTTTATCCTGTGGCAAACATGACACCTCATGACGGGTTTGCTGTTGCTGCGGTAGGCCTGGGTCAGTATGTGCTCGACGGTGAGAGAGCTTTCAGGTTCTCACCCTCCTTCCCGGCACTGGATATCGTAAGTATAAATGACCTCACCAGGTATTCCCAGACGGAGTTTTACGCTATCAACCTTGCAAGAAGTGAGGTTGACCTGCTCCAGGGAGAGAATGCCGGGCTGGTAAAGCTTGACATAAGCAGGGCGGAGGATGACGGCACCCTCAGGCATGCAGCCTCTGTATACAGTATAGATAATGATACCCTTATTCCCGGTCTGTATGATGCAGGACCGAGGGTTATCAATTTTGCCAATATCCTTAAGTATGATTACATCCCTCTGGCAAAAACACTCAAGACAGTGCTCGAGGTTGTCAGGGAGGCCTTCGGTGCGCCGGTGGAGATTGAGTATGCCGTTGACCTCGACAAGGACGCGGAGGGCAAAGCTACCTTCTACCTTCTGCAGATCAAGCCGCTGGTAGGCAGCGGAGCCGGGTATTCCATCGATCCCGAGAGCGTCTATACCGATGACATGCTTCTTGTCTCAAGGAAGAGCATGGGTAACGGCCTCATCGATGATGTTACGGATATTGTCTATATCGAACCCGACATGTTCGATAACCTGAAGACCAGTGAGATGGCGGCGGAGATAGATGGTATCAACAGGAAGATGCTGGCCCGGGGAAGAAAGTATGTGCTTATAGGGCCGGGGCGCTGGGGTACCAAAGACCGTTTCCTGGGTATACCTGTGGCATGGCCGCAGATATCCAACGCCAAGGTGATAGTGGAGGTCAGCCTTCCTCATTTTCACATAGATGCCTCGCAGGGCTCCCATTTCTTCCATAATGTCACCTCAATGAATATCGGATACCTCTCGGTGAACGAAGCCACGGCTGAGGGTGTCGTCATGTGGGACAGGCTCAGGAAACAGAAAGAGATAGACAGGGGCATCTATTTCAGGCATGTCAGGTTTGACAGGCCACTGGTGATAAGAATGGATGGTAAGATAGGAATGGCGGTTATCTCCGTCAGCAGCTGACCCTGGTACTTCCGGCTTTATCGTATCCCGGCATTAACGGTTGCCCGGTCACTGAACAGGTGACAGGGCAGAGACAGCAACCCCGGGATTAATCTTTTTAATAAGACCCTGCAACACATTACCCGGACCGGCCTCAACGAATGAGTCAGCTCCGTCAGCTATCATCCTCTCCACTGTCTGCGTCCATCTTACCGGGGAGGTTAATTGTGCTATCAGGTTGAGCATGATCTCGCCGGGGTCGGTGACAGGCAGGCCTGTCACATTCTGATAGACAGGGCACAAAGGACTGCTGAAACGGGCTTTTCTGATAGCCTCCTCCAGCTCATACCTTGCCGGCTCCATGCATGGGGAATGGAATCCTCCGCTGACAGACAGGGGCACGATCCTTTTTGCGCCTCTCTGCTTCAACTCCTCCGTTGCCCTGGATATACCATCAAGGGTGCCGGAGATCACTATCTGCCCGGGACTGTTGTAGTTGGCCGGCACGACGGTCTCAGGCAGTGACTCACATACCTCCTCAACGATAGCGTCATCCATGCCGAGCACGGCAGCCATGGTGGACGGATTGACTGAACATGCCTTCTGCATGGCTGATGCCCTTCCGGCAACCAGGGTCAGCCCCTCTTCGAATGACAGTGCGCCGGCAGCCACCAGGGCTGAAAACTCCCCCAGAGAGTGACCGGCAACCATCGCCGGCTTGAACTCATCACCGGCAATGGCCGTCAATATCACAGAGTGAAGGAAGATGGCAGGCTGTGTCACCCTTGTCTGCCTCAGTTCCTCAACTGTGCCTGCGAACATAATATCTGAAATACGGAAGCCAAGAATCGTGTTGGCCTTCTCAAACATATCACGGGCAAGGCCGAATCCGTCATACAAATCCTTCCCCATCCCTGTAAACTGGGCACCCTGCCCCGGAAATACAAATGCTTTCATCTTTAATAAGCTTGATTTTTTATGGTATAATGATTTGTCCCGCAACGAGGGACGACACCACTGTTTATGATCCTGTTAAAATTTATTTATCATTAAGGAAACACGAGTGATTCATTATGCCGGGTCGGCTGCCGGCATAATGTTCTTAATGTAGTTTGCTGGCTATCAGTTGCATGAACTCCTCACGTGTGTTCAGGTTGGAGAGAAAGCAACCGGTAAAGGCTGAGGTAGTGGTGACTGAGTTCTGTTTCTGAACACCCCTGATCTGCATACACATGTGCTGAGCCTCTATGACGACAGCCACACCAAGAGGTTTAAGGTTCTCCTGGATACAGTTACGAATCTGGGTAGTGAGCCTCTCCTGCACCTGAAGCCTGGCGGCGTAGGTCTCGACAACACGCGCTATCTTGCTCAGACCGGTGATGTAACCGTCAGGTATATATGCCACATGTGCCTTGCCATGGAAGGGTAACATATGGTGCTCACACATTGAGTAGATATCAATATCTTTGACTATCACCATCTGCCTGTACTCCTCCCTGAAGATAGCGCTGCGAAGTATCTCTTCCGGGTCGGAGCTGTATCCTCTCGTCAGGAAACTGAGAGCCTTGGCAACCCTCTCAGGTGTCTTAAGCAGGCCTTCCCTGTCAGGGTCTTCCCCCAGGAGCTTCAGTATCTTGTAGTAATAGCCGGAGATCTCGTTGATTGCCTCCGCATTCCATTTCTCGATCTTGTTGTAGCCGTCAGACAGCCTTCCGCTGCCGTCATTCAATCTTTCCATTTTATCCGTAATATTCAACATAATTGTTTTCTGTCTCTTCCACCCTGACGCAATGCAGGATGGCGCCCTCTTTTGCCAGGGCATCCTCCAGCTCCTGCCAGATAGCCATCGCCAGGTTCTCTGTCGTAGCAACCTTACCTGCCATGAAGTCGGTCTCCAGGTTCATGTTTTTATGATCAAGCTTGACAATCACCTTCTCCTGGAGTATGTCTCTCAGCCTGGTGGCGTTCATAAAATACCCGGTCACTGTATCCACCTCGCCCTTCACTGTCACCTTAAGCACGTAATTATGGCCATGCCACTGTGGATTTGAACATTTACCGTATATCTTCATGTTCTCCTCATCACTGAGACCCTGCCGGAACATTCTGTGTGCAGAGCTGAAACGCTCTCTTCTTGTCAGGTAGATCATATCCGCTAAATTAATTGGTTGACCGGAATGAGGACTATTTTGTTCAAAAATAATATATTTATCACTCTTAATACTGATTTGGAATTATGGATTATGCCCCCGGGGAGATACTCGTTGCCGTGGCACACTCTTCTGAGGAAGAGGCTGTCCGGCAGGCTGTCAGCGCTGCACAGGCAAATTGTGATATCCTTGTTACGGGTGTGGGAGGAGCGGCCATGTCATGGGCACTTCAGAAGAGGTTTGCATCGGGCCCCCGGCCTGCGGTTGTGATAGGTGCAGGCATAGCAGGCAGCTATCTCCCCTCCGTCTCGCCGGGAGAGGTGGTGATAGCCGGGTCGGACTGCTTTGCCGACATGGGAGTTGATGATAACGGAGAGTTCATCTCCCTTTTCGGTGCCCGCCTTGCCGATCCTGACAGGCCACCGTTCAGCGGGGGCAGGATAGTGTGCAGGGGCATGTTGTTTGACATGGCTTCAAAACTGTTTCCGGTGGTCTCCGCTGCCACGGTGAACATGTCTTCCGGATCACAGGTTGTCATTGACCGGATCCGGCGATCATGGAACCCGGAGATAGAGACGATGGAGGGGGCATGGATGGCATATGCGTGCGCCGTCTCCGGCATCGAATGGCTGTCAGTCAGGGCTGTATCAAATATGGTTGAACCACGCAACCTGAAGAACTGGGATATACCGCTTGCCCTGATGAAGCTGCAGGAAGCAATGTATGAAATACTTAATCTGTTAAAGAGATAATGAAACTGACACTGGGATTTTCACCATGCCCTAATGACACCTTCATCTTCGAGGCGATGGTTCACGGCAGGGTGGACAGTGAGGGACTGGAATTCGACTGGTTTCTTGCTGATGTTGAGGAGCTGAACCAGAGGGCGATAGAGGGTAGGGTTGACATAACCAAGATGAGCTTTCATGCTTATGCCAGGGCAGCTGCAGGGTATCTGATCCTTGATGCAGGAAGCGCCCTGGGCCGCAATAACGGGCCACTGGTTGTCAGCCGCGGGAGGATGAGACCTGAGGAGCTCGACGAAGCGGTCATTGCCATCCCCGGCAGACACACCACTGCCAACCTGCTCTTCAGCATCTTCTGGCCAGCAGCGAAACATAAGGTTGAATACCTCTTCTCCGATATCCCGGAAGCCGTTCTCTCAGGTGCGGCTGACGCAGGACTGATAATACACGAGACAAGGTTCACCTATAAGGCAATGGGATTGCAGCTGATGGCAGATACGGGTGAGAAGTGGGAGGAGCTCACGGGATTACCTGTGCCTCTCGGTGCGATAGTAGTAAACAGGAGCCTGGATGAGGATATAGCAGCACGGGTAAACAGGACGATAAGGCGCAGCATTGAATATGCATATGCAAATCCCGGTAAATCAGTTGAATTCATCAGGAAACATGCCCGTGAGACAGATCCCGGCGTGACACGTGAACATATAAAGCTTTACGTGAACAGTTACAGCCTCTCCCAGGGGCAGGAGGGACGTATGGCAATAGAAAAGTTATTTGCCGTCGCTCAGGAAAAGGGTGTTATCGGCGAGATGCCGGAAAGGATATTTCTGTTTTAACAGCAGGGGAATGACGTCATTTTAGTATATTTACATGTTTTCCAAATAATCTGAACAGGTCATGAAATACGAACTTCCTTCACTAAAGTATGTTGCCGGAGACCTTGCTCCACATCTGAGCGCCGAGACTCTTGAGTATCATCATGGCAAGCATCACCTTGCCTACGTGAACAATCTCAACAATCTGTTGCCGGGTTCGCCATTTGAGGATGCCTCGCTCGAGACGATGATCATGAAGGCGGAGGGTGGAATATTCAATAATGCCGCCCAGGTCTGGAACCATACTTTTTATTTCACAACCTTATCACCTACAGGTAAGAGAGCACCTTCAGGAACGATAGCAAGGGCGATAGATGCCGAATACGGATCGTTCGAAGCTTTCAGGGAGGTATTTTCAGCTGCTGCTGCCACCCTCTTCGGAGCAGGGTGGGCATGGCTTTCGATGAAGCCGGACGGAAGGCTGACCATAACCCAGGAACAGAACGCCGGCAACCCGATCCGTTCGGGGCTGGTGCCCCTGATGACATGTGACGTCTGGGAACATGCATACTATATCGATTACAGGAACAGACGTCCCGATTATATTAAGGCTTTCTGGGAGATGCTTGACTGGAAGGTGATAGGTGAAAGATATGATGAAGCCCTGAAAAAATGAATATCCACCAGCTAGTAGAAAAAACCAGGACCTTCCGGCGGTTTGATGAAAGCCATGCCGTAAGTGAGGATACCCTGGTATCACTTGTTGACCTCGCCCGTCTCTCAGCCTCGGGCGCTAACCGTCAGCCACTTAAATATATCCTTGTCACTGACCCTGCTGTCAGGGCAGATGTATATCCATGTCTGGCCTGGGCAGGATACCTGTCCGACTGGCACGGTCCTGACCCCGGTGAGAGGCCTGCCGCTTATATCGTCATCCTGGGTGACCGGGAGATATCCGAATCGTTTGGCGTTGACCACGGGATAGCAGCGCAGAGCATCATGCTGGGAGCCACGGAGGCCGGCCTGGGCGGATGCATCATAGCTTCAGTAAAAAAGGAGAAACTACGGGTAGCACTGAATATCCCGAAACAGTACGATGTTCTGCTTGTGCTTGCTCTGGGCAAGCCAGTTGAACGGGTTGTTATTGATACCATCAACAATAATGACGTGAAATACTGGAGAGATGAAAAGCACGTTCATCATGTTCCCAAGAGGACAATTGCCGAGATCGTTATACGCAGGTAACGCCGGTATTACTCTTCTGTTCCTTTTCCTCCTTATCGCCTGCAGGCTGCCCGGTGCTTACGCCCAGCAGCATGAGTACCTGCTCTTCCAGGGAGTGGTGTTTGATGCCGACACCAGGCAGCCGATGCCCGGAGCTCACTACCGCATCAACGGAGTAAGCGGGGGTGCTACTGACAGCAGCGGGATGTTCTCCCTCTACGCAAGCTACCATGATACTATTACTTTCACCAGTGTGGGATACAAGCAGTACAGTATGACTGTTGAGGATACCCTCCGGGCAAAGGAATATGTTACAGGAGTCTACCTGAGCAGTGATACCCTGGTGATACCGGGTATTGTTGTCATTCCGCGTCTTGGTAATATCAGGGCTGAGATCATGTCGGAACGGCCAGCCGTCAACCAGGAGATGATCAATGCAACCAATAATCTCAGGCTATCCACATACCAGGGTCTGACAATGAAAGACGACCTTGGTGATCCCGCACTCAACTATGAGCTCCTCAGGCAGAAACAGCGATATGAGGCCTATGAAAAAGGCCAGATAGGCTCCGGGCAGATGGTGGCTATCAGCCCGCTGCTTCTTATACCTGTTATTTATACGCTTGCCGCCGGTCCGCCCAAAAAGCCTGAGCCACCGGTACCATACATATCTGCCAGGGATATGGAGCATATCCGCGCGGCGCATGATTCACTCATCTATCGTAAACCCAGGCGTTGAGGGTCGGAAGGTCGGAAGGTCGGAAGGTCTTAAGTCTGAAGGTCTCAGGTCGGAAGGTCTGTCGCTGCGCTCGGTCATGCAGTCATGCAGTCATGTCGGAGCGTAGCGGAGATCCTCGGCCGTGAGGTCGGGACAGTCGTGCGATTGGGACGGTCTTGAGATGAGTTTGCCATCGCTGCAGTCTGGCGCTTTCTCCGCCAGCTGGCGGATCAGACCGGTCGGAAGGTCAGCCTTTGTAGAAGATTGCTTTGATAATATGACTTGCCATCTTCGGGTTCTCCTTCAGTCTGCGTGTTGAGTAGCCAAACCACTTCTCACCGAACGGGACGTATACCCTCATCACATGACCTGCATCAACGATGCTCTGGCGCAGCTTGGGCGTTACACCGTAAAGCATCTGGAACTCATACATATCCTTAGGCACATTGTATTTTCTGATCAGCTCGTATGCACCCTCTATCAACGGTCTGTCGTGAGTTGCGATGCCGGCATATATCCTGTTCCTGAACATAAACTCCAGGTCTTCCAGATAATGGTCATTGATCTCCTCATACTTTTTATATGCTATCTCGGCCGGCTCAACATAGATACCTTTACACAGCCTGTAATTGGCAGGTATGTCAGGTGTGTTCATGTCAAGCATATTCTCAAGATCATTGAGTGTCCTCTTCATATAAGCCTGCAGCACCAGCCCGACGTTCTGCGGGAACTCGGCATGGAGACGCCGGTAGAGCTCTATCTCCAGATCGGTGCATTTGGAATCCTCCATGTCTATCCTGCAGAAATTGTTGTAGGAGGCAGCTTTGGCCACTATTTCCCTCATATGGCTGTAACACCTCTCTTTATCAATCAACAGGCCGAAGCTGGTTGGTTTGAGAGAGTAGTTACCGTTGATACCGTTTTTCTCGGTTACCTCAATGAGATCAAGGTACTCCTGTTTATTCTCTTCCGCCTCATCAAGTGACTTAATAAATTCACCCAGCACATCCAGGGTGACCTTCATACCCCTGGAGTTGAGCTCTTTTGACACACGCATGGCATCTTCCATGGTCACGCCTGAGATATATGCACGGGAGAATATCCAGATGAATTTCTTCGGGAAATAGGGAAGTATTGATGCAATAAACTTGTTGAACATGCTTGTACGCTTTATGTTATAGGCGCACAAATATATCAAAAACCTTGATTGATAAAGCAGTCTTGAGTAAAGCTATTTGAAAGCTTTCTCAGGCAGTCCGTCACCTTTCAGTGATAGCCGGCTGAAATACTCCGGGACCTCTTTCCCCAGCAGTTTGTTGACATACAGTTCAGCGAGGTACTGGCCGAGCATGAAGCCCTGTCCTCTCAGGCCCAGGAAAAGACCGTGCTCCGGATCAATATACATCCTGGGTTCTGTATAGTATCCGCTCCATAGCGACTGGAAGCCTGCAGACGATAATTCCGGCAGCCAGCAGGTAAACACCTCCGACACTATCTCCATGAACTCCCTGCTGTTGATCTTCAGGTTTCTCCCTGCCTCTGCAGGGTCAGATGCGGGTGATGCACAGCCTATTATCTGTCCTGTTTCACCCAGCTGCTGACCATAGACAGCTATGAATCCCTTGTAATGACGACGGTCGATCAGCATCGGCAGTGGCGTGTTGTTCGGTCCCAGCATGGGCAGCCTCCTTGTTATGAAAGCCTGGTGCCTTACTCCATAGGTGCCGGTATAAATACCCAGCCTGCCGGCAAATTCAGCTCCCTGCACTCCCATGGCATTGACGAAAACGGGCGTTTCATATTCCACATACTCGCCTCTGTGGTTGCGGACTATAATATTATACTCATTTCCATTACGGCATACATCCGTTATGATACTGTCTTCCTCAACCCTTCCCCCGTGGGATACGCCGAGGTGTCTTATAAGGTCAATTACCTTGCCGGGGGTAGCCTGCCAGCAGTCGTTGGTCACGAGGGCGGCCTGATAGGTGTTTTGCAGTCCGGGATTGATGCCCGGGGCTATCTTGGACGCAAAGGCGGCCGGGGTGATGAGTTCGCCGTCAGACCAGGCAAGTGAGGCCTCCAGTTGATTTTGCATGGCATCATCATGGGCAAAGGTCACGTACTTTATCTCGCGGTAGTTGATCTCTGCCCTCTTTTGCAGCTCCCTGAAGATGTCATGGTTGTGCCGGGCTATATCAGAGAGCTCCGGTACGCTGAAGTTGGGCCGTCCTCCTGCGATATTACGCCATGATGAGCCACGATCATGGTTGATAAGCACGGGGTCCATTCCTGCCTCAGCCATATAACGCATGAGTGCACTGCCTGTTATCCCGCCTCCGCCGACAAGGGCTCCTGCTTTCACTTTCCTCCTTGTCCCCGGGGTGATGACGATCCCGGGAGTGTCTGACGGGCAGAGCTCTCCCATGGTTATCTGGTTTGAGAGCGGAGCCCTTGGGGTTGCCTCGCCGACGATCTCCACACCGGCGGGCCTGAGAAGCAATGAGAGCCTCCTGATGCAACGCTTGCCCCTGCATGGTCCCATCCCCAGGCGTGTGGTATGCTTGATCTCATCCACAGATATATATTTCCTGTCACCGATTACTGCCATTATCTCGTCGAGCTTAACATCTTCACAGTGACATACATACTCCTTTGCTTCAGTTGCACCGGCGGCAGTGAAGTCAACAGGGGCAGGGTAATCCTTTTTCGTGATGAAGCCTCTCACCATGACCATGTCCGCGCCTGTCGGAGTCACAGCCCTGACTCTTGCAACGTTGGTCTTGTTGGGTTTCATCATCACCTTTTCAACTATTCCCTCTCCAACTTTGTGGCCATTGTTGTCAACAAGGAACACCTCCGAACCCTCTTCAACAAAGTATTCAACAGGCAGGAAAAGCTGATTCTTTTTGGTATTATATCCGAAGATCGCAAGTCCGGGACACTGATAGACACATTTAAGACACCCTGTACACTTATCAAAGTCTATAGCAGGGACGGTATCAGGGGAGACCTTTGTAATAGCACCATGCGGGCAGGCGAACTGGCATGGATTGCAGGCAAAGCTGTAGAGGCAGTCGATGATGACAAAAGGCCTGTCCTCCATCCTCTCTTTGTCAGGCATCCACGGTTCTTCAATAATGCGTGCAGGATGCTGCTGGGAATCAATATATTCCTTTGAGAGCGACAGATACTGGCTGTAATTGCTTTTCACGCCCATCTCCTGAATAACCTCCATGGCAGCCTGTTTACCCCGGAGGACTGCCGTGGTACCTTCTCCGATCCTCATGGCGTCACCGGCGGCAAACGCCCTTGTGCCGAACACTTCACGTCCCTTTATCAGGAGCTGATTATCAGGTATAAGGCCAGTGCATATGTTGATGGCGTCAATACCCTCAATAATCTTCTCTGTTCCCGGTACGGGCAGAAAGTCGCGGCTCTCAGCTATCACAGCTCCGCAGATACCGTCATTATTACTGTTTGGTATGGCCCTGACCAGGGTATGTGACAGGATTACAGGTATCCCGAGCCTCCTGACCCTGTTGGCCTGTACAGGAAAGCCTCCCTCGAAAGGCATAGCCTCAATGATGGCTTTTACCCTGGCACCAGCCTGCATAAGCTGGTAGGAGGTCAGATACCCGATATTGCCGGCACCTACTGTCAGTATGTTTTTACCCAGCAGTGTGAACTCCTGGTTCATCATCTTCTGCACTACGGCAGCGGTATATACCCCGGGAAGGTCATCATTGCCAAAGGCCGGCATGAAAGGGACGGCGCCGGTAGCCACAATCATATACTGTGCGTCAACATAGAAAATCTCCCCTGTGCGCATGTTCTTTGCAGCAATCCTCTGACCCTCAATAATATCCCAGATAGTGGAGTTGAGTATGATCCCCTCATGCGATTCGCCTGCCAGCTGTCTGGCGATATCAAAGCCTCTCATACCGCCAAAGCGCTGTTCCTTCTCGAAGAAGAAGAACTGGTGGGTCTGCATCAGGAACTGTCCCCCTATACGGTCATTGCTGTCAATGACTATATTGGGAATACCGTGTGAATTAAGCATCTCCCTGGCTGCCAGTCCTGCAGGGCCTGCGCCGGCAATGGCTACCGTTGTCCTGTAAACCTTTCTGGCATCCTCCTCCTTTCTTATTGTGGCCCCTGCCTGGTAGCCGGAGGGGATCTCCGAAACCTCGCTTACCCCATCAACGGGAGTGATGCATATACGTCTGACAACACCGTCGACAAGCATCTCACAGGCTCCGCATTTTCCTATTCCGCACTCAAGACTACGGTTGCGGTTGTCGAGACTGTGTGTGTGAACCGGAAAACCTGCCTGATGCAGTGCCGCTGCAATGGTAAAACCCCTGATGCCTGTAACAGGCTGACCGTTATAAAGAAAGCCGGTCTCCCCGCCGTGTGGTATATCAAGTATCGGATGCTGTGATATTCTTGTCATTTGATTATCTTTCGCTTTCATGGTGAAGTTCCAAAATAAACTCAAGACTTTTCTTTAATCAATGACGGATATCAGAGACCTCTCATGATTTAAGACATTTTTTTCCTTATTTTGAAAAAAATCCCTCCCATGCAACCATTTTACACATGCAACTGTCTTGATACTGTGCTCAGCTGATGATGAGTGACCAACATATCATTGATGGCTGTATCAGGCACAACAGAAAGGCGCAGCAGATGCTCTGGGAAAAGCATTCCGGGTACCTCCTGGGTGTCTGTCTGAGATATGCCACTGACAGGCCTGAAGCCGAGGATATGTTGCAGGAAGCTTTCATGAGGATTTTTTTTAACCTAAGAGAGTTTTCCGGAACAGGTTCTTTCAGGGGATGGTTGAGAAAGGTGACAGTGAACACCGCCATTACATACTATCATAAAAACCTGCGTCATAAGCACCAGGTTGATATAGAAGAGTATGTAAGCGCAGAGACAGGTACTGCAGGATTCGAAGATGACTTTTATACTGCCGAGGATCTTTACAGGGTGCTTGGCGACCTGTCCCCCGGTTACCGGATGGTCTTTAACCTTTATACAATTGAAGGCTATAAGCATCATGAAATAGCAGACATGCTGGGAATAGATGTAAATACGTCAAAATCGCAATACAGCAGGGCCAGGGCTGTTTTGAGGAAAAAGCTTGAGGAACTGGCAAAGATGAAAGGTAAGTATAGTTAAGAAAAGAATGACCGCAGAGAAAAAGGATGATAGTCTTGAGAGTCTCTTCCGCAGCAGGCTGGAGGAGAATGAGGTGGTTGCAGGCAGCGACCTCACCGGTCGTTTTATGCGCCGTCTTGAACGCCGCGAGTTCCTCAGATTTCATCCCTCACGATTCAATATCTGGTATCTTGCAGCAGCAGTCCTTACTGTAACTGTTGCCGGGGTCCTCCTGGTCAGCGAACCGAAAGACAGCAGCACGCAGGGCGGAGACCGGCAGGAGTTGGCGGTGCCGGATACAATAACCTCAGCAAATAGAGATGACGTCAGCAATACCCCGGTCGGTGATACCTTAACGGCACCGGCGACTGCGGCTTATTCCTCCGTACATAAAACAGAACCTGAGACTGCTGCCGGGGATATTACAGCTCCCAAGGAGACAGTCATAAACACTGACAGGAGCGGCAGTGAAAGCCCTGTAATCAGTAATATAGAAAAGGATGGAATAACCCTGGCAGTGCCGCTGGAGACAGCATTGATAACATCGTCAGCGACATCGGGATGTATACCTCTGCATATCCGCTTCAGCTGTGATGCGGCAGGTAACAGTTCTGTTTTGTGGGACTATGGTGACGGCGGAACAGCTGAGGGAAGCAGTACAGATTATATCTATGATCTGCCTGGTACTTACAGCGTCACCCTTACCATAACCGACAACAACGGGAGGAGCAGCAGGGCAACGACTGTCATTGAGGCCTGGGGGAGACCCATGGCGGCATTCGATGTTCGTAGCGGCGACCTTACTGAAAACAATGACAGGCTGCACTTTGTAAACCTCTCCACGGGTGCGGTGGATTACCTGTGGGATTTTGGCGACGGTACATTCTCGACATTACCCGATCCTTCGTACAAATATGAAGAACAGGGTACCTACAACGTTATGCTGTATGCCTATTCCGTAAACGGATGCACGGACTCGGTCGCCGTAAACGATGTTTTCACCGGCAAGGGGATGTATCTCAGGTTCCCTAACGCCTTCATTCCTAACAAAGGAGGTCCTACAGGAGGTTATTACAACCGGCGTACCGATGAGGAGAACCAGGTGTTTCATCCTGTAGCCTCGGGCATAGCCACTTATGAGCTTAAGATATACAGCAAAGCGGGCCTCCTGGTCTTTGAAAGCGACGATATTGACATAGGTTGGGATGGTTATTACAAGGGTGAGCTGTGTGGGCCGGGAGTATATATCTGGAAGGTCAGAGGTACATACCGAAACGGGCAGCCAATAATAATGGCCGGGGACGTTACTCTTATAAATTACTGACCTTAAGGATCATGCGACTATCAGGCTAATTTCTTTGCACGCAGCTGGACAATTGTTCGTATTTTGAGATGCAACCTTACTCGATTTGGGCCGTATAATTAGCTACTTTGTGTAACTAATAATGGACCCGGATTGCCTGTAAGAACTAAATATCTGCTTGGCTTGCTTTTATCAGTTTCTGTTTTTGTGCAAGGCCAGGACCCGCAGTTTTCGCAGTTTTACGCCAACCAGCTTTACCTGGCGCCATCATTTGCCGGGGCAACTGAAGATTACAGGGTATCACTGAACTGGCGCAACCAGTGGCCGTCGATACCGGGAGTCTTTCATACTTACAGCTTCTCTTTCGACAAAGCCATACCAAACTTCAACTCGGGTATCGGTATCCTGGCCACTTACGATGTAGCCGGTTCAGGTGACCTGAGTACCACCAACATAGGTCTTCTCTACTCATACGACATTCAGATAAATGATGAATGGCATATAAGGCCCGGGCTGAACTTCAAATTCACATACCTGGGCCTTGATCTTACTAAGCTGATATGGAACAGCCAGATCACCACTGGCGGTACGCTGCCTACCATCACACCTCCTCCTTTCGATAATGTCGCCGACATCGACTTCACCACTTCCGGCCTCATTTATAACCAGAAGATATGGGCAGGTTTCACTGTAGACCACCTGCTGAGACCACGCACCTCATTCTGGGGTGACGATAACTCTGTCCCGATAAAAGTGGACCTCTTCGGCGGGTTCCAGATCGTAAGCCGGGGAAGGTTGAAAAAGAAACTTACAGAGGTTCTGTCTGTTGCTGCCAATGTGATGTTCCAGGGCGATTTCTACCAGTCTGACATCGGCGTCTATTACTTCAAGCACCCGCTGGTGTTCGGGGTCTGGTACAGGGGAATACCCTTCGCATCTACCAGGGACGTGTCTGCACAGGCAGGTGATGCCATAATAGGAATGATAGGCATAAAAACAGACCAGCTCAATATCGGGTTGAGCTACGATTTCACAATCTCAAACCTGATAACCTCTTCCGGTGGTGCTTACGAGCTATCGCTTATTTATTCGTTCACCTCCGCACAGATCAAGAGAGGACAGAAAATTCACGCCATTCCCTGCCCCGAATTCTGAGTCGCGACACCCCATCAACAGACTGCACAGCTCATTCTTCTTTTTAATATTTAAAATTTGTGTATGTTTGTGCAACAATTTGTTAAACCATAATCTAAGATTCTGAAATGAATAGATCATCTGTTGTAAAGAACACCCTGATATTATCAGTATTGGCTGTTGCCGGAACACTTTTTATTTCCGGCTGCGGTAAGAATGAGGCCGGCGCTGTCGTGGAAAAGTCGAACGATGTCAGGACAAGTATCGCTTATGTAGAACTGGATACGGTGATAGCCCGCTTTGACATGGCAAAAGACAAGGCTACCGAGCTTGAGGAGAAGACCAAAAACTCCGAAGCTGAGCTGACTTCCAAGTCACAGGCTTTTGACCGTGATGTAAGAGACTACCAGAACAAGGTTCAGAAAGGACTGATCACCAGGGCCACTGCCGCTGAGATGGAACAGACACTTCAGCAGCAGCAACAGACCTTGCTGGCAAGACGTGATGAGATGGCCTACAATCTGAATGAGGAGAGTCTTGTTGCCCAGCGTCAGGTACTGGAGTATATCAACCAGTATCTTGCCGAGTTCAATGCTGATCACGGATATGAATATATCCTGGCAAAACAGTTCCCGGGACCGATACTCTTCAGTGACACCACGCTCGATATTACCGAGGCTGTTGTCGCCGGGCTGAACACAAAATACAACGCTGAGAAGGCTAAGAAATAAGCTTTACTCTCCGGAAGACCTGCGGGCCCGCTTTTCGGCGGGCTTTGCTGTTTTTGATACCTTGCGCTCACGTCTTATCTTGCGCTCCTCCTCCGGGGTTACTATAATAAACAGATCCTCATCCGGCTTCTTCATCCGGTACTGTTCCCGGGCATACCTCTCCAGATTCTCATCACTGGTCCTCAGAGCGTTTAGTTTCCTGCGATCCTCATCAATACGCTCCATGTAGTACTCTTTCTCACGATTAAGCCTGTTACGGGTCCGGATCTCCCTGACACGCGAGATGAGATTGTTGGGATCAAGAAGGACAATCCATATAACAAAGACCAGTATGGTTAGAACATACTTGTTCTTCATCCATGATGGCATACTGTCACGCAGGCCTGCCAGTGAAAACCGCTGCCAGAAATCCGGTTTCAAAAGTTATAGTTCTTTTTAGTTGTTAATTTTTTCATCCACCGCTCATCAGGTAGATCACCTGTACATTGTCACCATCACGTATCACCTCCCCGCTGTAACTGTTACGGTCAACAATCCTTCCGTTAATCTTTACCGTCCTCATCCTGAAGGTGTACCGCTTTACCTCAAGTAACTTTTCAACGGTAATGCTTTCACCGTCAAGGGTCACCGGCTCATTATTAAGAGTTATCTTCATTCCTCTGCTATTCTCCTGCTGGTATACGAATGGCAAATATAACGACAAACAGCGGGATTTGCATTTGTCGAATGGCAATCTTCTGCATATTGACTATTATCATTAGAATGTGGATATTTATGCACGTTATTTGTAAATACCATATAAAACAACTCACAAAAACTACCATGGATTTAAACGAAATCAAGGCGAAGCACAAGCTTGTCAACAGATGGGACTACAACTGGACCCCTCTGGATAAGGGTTATACCGACAAGACTCTTTATATAAACGTCGGTTCGGGGGAGGTTAAGGAAAAGGATGTACCGCCGGAGATGAAAGAGAAATTCATCGGGGGGAAAGGGTATGGGCTCAGGTATCTTTGGGATGCTACCAAACCTGATACCAGATGGGATGACCCGGAGAATGAGATAGTCATCTCTTCAGGTCCGATAGGGGGTATCACCCAGTATTCAGGCTCCGGGAAGTCTCTTGTCGTCACCATCTCGCCCCAGACAGACTCTGTCATAGACAGTAATGTGGGAGGTTTCTTCGGTCCCTTCCTGAAGTTCTCCGGCTTTGATGCCATCGAGCTACAGGGTAAAGCGGCCAATGATGTTATCATTTACATAAACGGCATAGATCACTACGTTGAGATCTTCGAGGCTCCTGCGGAGGCCCTCGACAGTCATGTGCTGGCTGAGCAGCTGACAGACATGTTCATTGAGAACGATTCGGAGCGGAAGAACATAGGTATTGTCTCAACGGGTTCTGCTGCCGATCATTCCCTCATAGGCATGCTCAATTTCACCTTTTACGATTCAAAGCGTAAGAAGATAAGGATGAAACAGGCAGGGCGGGGCGGTATAGGCACTGTCTTCCGCAATAAGAAGATAAAGGCTATTGTGTGTAAAATACCTGGTGTAAAGGGAAATCTCAATAACGTTGTCGACCTGGAGCCCATCCAGGAAAGGGGTCGTCGTTTCAACCGTGAGATGCGCGAGCTTGACGACAAGCAGTGCAAGATGCGCCAGATCGGTACTGCCCACCTGATGGAGATAATGGATGACCACGATCTTTTGCCTACCCATAATTACAAGTTCGGATCACACAAAGACTCACCCAGGATTGATTCCGGGGTCTGGAAGTCTTTCTTCACCCAGAACATACCTGACGGCTGCTGGATCGGATGTAATATGGCGTGTGCCAAGGCAATTGACGACTTCGTGATAAGTACCGGCCCCTATAAAGGGCAGAAGGTAATAGTTGACGGGCCTGAATATGAGACAGCAGCAGGGCTTGGCTCCAATGGCGGCTTCTTCGATCCGCGATATATAATTGAGACCAACTTCTATTGTGACACATACGGTATCTGTACCATCACCTGGGGAACCAGCCTGGCATTCATGCAGGAGTGCTATGAGAACGGCATCCTCAATAAGGAACGTACAGGCGGACTCGAGCTTACTTTCGGTAACATACCTGCCGCACTCGAACTGCTGCACATGGTGTCACGGGGTGAAGGATTCGGGCTGATAGCAGGACAGGGTATACGCCGCATGAAGAAGATCTTTGCGGAGAAGGGTTGGGGTGACCCTCAGTTCATGCAGGATATCGGGATGGAAAACAAGGGTCTCGAGTATTCTCAGTACATGTCCAAGGAGTCGCTGGCTCAGCAGGGCGGGTATGCGCTCACCAACAAAGGCCCGCAGCATGATGAGGCATGGCTAATATTTATGGATATGGTCAACAACCAGATACCTACATTTGAGAACAAAGCCGAAGCTCTTCATTACTTCCCGATGTTCCGTACATGGTTCGGTCTGGTGGGACTCTGCAAGCTGCCGTGGAACGATGTCGAACCTGAAAATAATGCCGAAACCGACGAACCGGCTAAGGTGCCCGAGCATGTTGACAACTATGTTACCATTTACACGGCTGTCACCGGGAGGCCTTTCGATAAACACAGGCTTGTAGAGGACTCTGAACGCGTCTATAACTTCCAGAGGGTATTTAACATACGCCGCGGTTACGGACGCCGTAAGGATGATGACCAGCCATATCGTGCATGCGGACCGGTTACACCGGAAGAATACCTGTCCCGGGAGGAGCGTTATGACAAGCAGCTGAAGGAGAAAGTAGGCGTTGATCCCGAGGGAAAAAGCACTGAAGAAAAGATACGCATCATGAGACAGTATCGTGAAAAACAGTACGACCTTCTTCGTGATGCCGTATACCTGCGGCGCGGATGGAATAACAATGGTATCCCCACCATTGAACACCTGAAAAGGATCGGAATGGATCTGCCCGAGGTGATAGAGGTGGTAAGACCGCTTCAGTAATCACACCTGAAGAAATACACCGGGAAGGGGCTGTCACCGCATAAGGGGACAGCCTGCTTCTTTATTTCCCGCTGAACTTTGACTTGCTGAAGGCAATATCAATCTGTTTTGCAGCGTCAACGGGGTTGGTGAGAGGCATGTCGGCACTGAACAGCTCATAGTCGAGCAGCCTTGCCTTTTTGCTTCTCTCAAATGTCGGAAGCTTGGTACGGTTGGTAGTCTCCACATGGTTTCCCTGACTGTCGACGATTATCAGCTTCGGCAGAAAAACACCCTTCCTCCCGATAAACTCATCCATGATCTTCACCGAGTTGTCAAACTCTTTCCTTGTAGCTCTGCCAAGTGCCTCATACTTCACTATCCGTTTGTGATCCCATGTCATGACATTGGCAAAGCTCTCTGAGATCTTATCGTCTATATTCTTTTCGAGGTTCAGGGTGTCATGTCCTGACGGCATCAGCAGCACTTTTCCCCCGCCACCCTCTATGTTGGCTGCATAGCGGGGCACCGTGATACCGCTTATCCAACCCTGAAGGTGTTTCATGTATATCTTGCCCACCTGTATGGGAGTGATGAAATGCACTATACCCTTCTCTTTGTGGCACTGCAACAGGTAATAGGGATGAACACCTATCCAGAACATACGCCGGAATGTCTCGGCAAGGGTCCGGTAATGATCATTGACATGGTTCAGCAGCACAGTCTGGTTGCGGATTGTGAAACCATGCATGGTGATCTTCTTTACTGCAGCTGCCATATCAGCTGTCACCTCCTGGTAATGATTTATATGGGTCATGAAATATACATACTTATCAATCCCCTTGTTGTACCTGTTGGATGAGGCCCTGATCATCTCAAGCAGGTCATCGGTGATGAGCATTGGAAGTACCACCGGCACCCTCGTGGCTATTCTGATGACCCTGAGGTGGGGTATGCGGCTCAGCTCCTCAAGTATATATCTGAGCCTCCCGAAGCTTATCATCAGGGCGTCACCCCCTGTTACAAGCACCTCGTTTATGTTTTTGTTGTACCCGATATAGAAGAGTCCTTTATCCACCTCGTGGCTGTTGACATCAGCCGTGGTGTCAAGCGACTTGGCGCGCTGACAATGTACGCAGTAGGAGGCACAGCTTGTATTCTCAGCGACAAAGAGCGCCAGCCTGTTGGGATAACGCTGGTAAGCTGCGCCGTAACTTCGTGACCCCTCACTCATGGCCCCCTCAACGCCTGCGTTCGGAAACATCAGGTTGGCCGGGGTAGGCACACTCTGCCAGAATATCGGATCAAGGCGTTTTTTCGATACCTCACCGAAAAACACGGGATTGAATGGATCTTCCTGCATCAGTGATGCATAATAGGGACTGATCCGGAAGGGCTCTTTACCCTCCTGCCGTAGTGTACCGATAGTCCTCCTGATCTCTTTCTCCTGGTGATCATTTAGTTTTATCACCCTCTTCAGCTGGTCAACGGATCGTATGGAGTTTTTCCTCTGCCACGCCGGATCGTTCCATTGCTCTGAGGTCACATCTTTCCACAACTCGATCGTGTTGTACTTCCGCGGATAGTATAAAAAGTCATCGTTATAGTCCATAGGCATCTCATTGTTTTGCATCGAGAGAACCGGTATTCCACACCTTAATCTGCAAATATAACAATTTTTTGGAAGCCTTGTCTGACGACCTCAAGACCCTCCCGACCGCAAGACTGCAAGACTGCAAGACCGCAAGCCTGCAAGACCGCAAGACTGCAAGACCGCATGACTGCAAGACTGCATGACCGCAAGACGGCATGACTGCACGACTGTCCCGACCTCAGACCTTCAGACTTCAGACCTTCAGACCTCAGACCTTCAGACTTCAGACCTTCAGACCTCAATACCCCAGCCTGACCACAATACCGTCCATGGCGTTACAGATGAGGCCTTTTTCACCCACCGGCACAATATTGTTGATAAGGCATGATGATATACGGTGACTCCACAGGAGGCTGCCATCGGCCCTCGAGGCAGCATATATGATTCCCTTGTCGGTGGGTATTAATATTATTCCGTTGTTTTCGACAACTACTCCCGGGGCAATGTCATATCCTGTATTAAACTCCGTTTTCCAGGCAACACCGGGCTCATCGGTATCTGTTTTTACGCCGATGACAAATCCGTTCATGGTCTTGGCAAGTATCAATGTGCTGTCGGCTGTGACGCCCATTGATTCCCTTACTGCAGCACCCTCCAGGTCGGATTGCCAGATTAACCTGCCTGTCATTGCATCAAGACATGCCATCTTCCGGTCAGGAGCAACAACAAAGACCCTGTTGTTAACCGCAACAGGAACGCATGCTGCCGGAGAAAGCATCCTGTTGGTGTATCCGTTGGCCCAGTCCCATCTTGTCTCTCCGGTCTCCGTATCCAGGGCATAAAGATGGTTGTTCCATGTGCCGAAGATCAGCATCCCTTTGTATATCAGCGGCATTGTCTCCACGAACCCGTCTATCGTGTTGTTACTCCAGAGCAGGGTGCCGTCTTTCATATCCAGGGCCTGGCAGACACCTGATGACCCGGTAATGAATACACTGCCTCCGCTGATCACCGGGGAAGCCACCGAGGGCTGGCCCGTATCATAGCTCCACAGGAGATCTCCGTTTGAGAGGTTCAGGGCCTGCACCATGCCATTGGCAGAGACTGCTATCACTGTCATGCCGCACACTGCCGGTGTGCCGTATATCTTAGCCCCTGTGGTGTACACCCATTTCCCGCTTCCTGTCTTCAGATCCATGGCTTTTACCTCACCGCTGGTGTTAGTGACAATCACTGTTTTCCCGGCAACGACAGCCCCAGCACCTATGTCGCTGTTCTCCTGCCTGCGCCATACCTCCCTCACTCCGGGGAACCGGTTGTTCATTGAGTAGTCAGGCCGAGGCCAGCGTGTTGTATCAGACTGGTAATCATGCCTCTCCATCTTTACGTGCGTCCATGCCGGCATAGTCTCAATGCCGGGGTGACGTTCCGATGCCACAAGAAGGGAGTCTCCCGCAACAGTCATGATATTATACCCTCCATACTGGCCTCCGGCACGCAGGTTTGACCTTCCCATCAGTGCCGGTATACCCTCGAAATTCATCACACGGTTAGCGTGACCGTGTCCGCATAATGCCAGCCGC
>QKGI01000052.1 GCA_003250475.1 Bacteroidota bacterium
GGTATGTTGCCTATCAATATGCCCGTTCCTATCGGCACAAGCAATAAGGGCTCATACTCATATTTTATAGCGAGGAAGATAAATGTGAGTCCGATAGCTATCATTATCAGGTTGCCTGAAGTAGCATTCCTGAAGCCGGTGAAAGCCCAGAATTGTTTCAGCCCGTCAGCAAACCTGGATTCCTGCTGATCATTATACTGGTAACCGGCTGTATAGGTGGCTGTATCAACCTCCTGCCCGGCCATTGCCAGCTTGCGTTCATGTTCAGGTTTCACAAATGCCGTCCATGCCAGTGAGACTATTACCAGCAGGCCGATCATTGTCCACATTTTTCTCTTTGCCATCACTGGTTGATTACAATTAATACTTCATCCTGGAGAACAGACTGTCCGGGTGCTATATTCACCGTGGAGACCTTACCGCCCTTCTCGGCTTTGATAGCATTCTCCATTTTCATTGTCTCAAGAGTACATACCGTCTGGCCGGCATTTACCTCATCGCCGGGCCTGACTAGCACCTGAATAATCACTCCCGGCAGCGGTGCCCTTACATCGAGTGCCTTCCCGGTTGATTTGGCGGCTTCGGATTTGACCTCCTTAACCGCTTTTTGCTGTACCGGTGCGACGGACGGTTTGATCTTGGGTATCTCGCGCTGCATCTCAACATCATATACAGTGCCATTGACCTCTATCCTGGCCATATTGCCTTCCACCTCAAGAACCTCAACCTCATACTGGTTCCCGTTTATCCTGAATTTGTAATTTTTCATTTCCGAATCTGATTATTCCCGACTTAAAGGTTTTTCATATTATAAAGTTTCGAACTCCATGGCGAGTAGTTTCTTGAGACGCGCCTGATAGTTATCACACCGCTCTCAATGTCATGCAGCTCGTTGAAATACTGATACAGAGCCATGGCAATCGCGGCATTCACTTCACCTGACTGTATTGTCCTGGCTGTCTGAACCTCTGCCGGATCAATACCCTTTTTCCTGGCAAAGCTGCGAAATCTGAAGTTCAGTATGAATGTGAGCACATACCTGAAAAACAGGTAAACGATAAGCAGTGCCAGGAATACAATCCCTATTCCCACCACCACTATGGTCCAGGTGACCGGCTCCAGCACCGTGAGTAATCCTGCAATTAATAAATGATACATCGTCAGTAAGTATTACAAAGGTATATTTCCATGTTTCTTCATCGGTCCCGGGTCCTTCTTGGTTGAGAGAGTCCTCAGAGCTCTGATCACCCTGAACCTGGTATTACGCGGTTCGATCACGTCATCAAGGTAACCATATTTAGCTGCTTCATAGGGATTTGCAAATTTAGAACGATACTCGTCTTCCTTTTTGGTTACGTAATCCTTTCGTTCTGCCGGATCTGTGATACCGCTTATAGTCTTTCCTTCGAGCACCTCGATGGCTCCCTGGGGGCCCATCACGGCTATCTCTGCGGTAGGCCACGCATAGTTCAGGTCGCCGCGAAGCTGTTTTGATGACATCACACAGTGGGCTCCTCCGTATGATTTACGAAGCGTAATGGTAATCTTCGGTACATTGGCTTCACCATAAGCGTACATCAGTTTGGCTCCATGGATGATGATACCACCGTACTCCTGTATCGATCCCGGCATAAATCCCGGCACATCGACGAAAGTCACAATAGGGATGTTGAAAGCATCGCAGAAGCGTATGAACCGGGCTGCTTTCCGGGAGGCTTCGATATCGAGAACACCTGAAAGGTAAGCGGGCTGGTTAGCAACGATCCCCACCGGCATGCCGTCAAACTTGGCAAAACCGACAACAATATTTTTAGCATAAGCTTCATGTACCTCGGTGAAATCATTATAGTCGACCACTCTCGAGATAACATCTTTTACATCATAAGGCTGGCTGGGACTCTCAGGTATGATCTCATTCAGATCATCCTCCATCCTGTCAATGGGATCATCGCACTCGGTCTGAGGTGGTTCCTCAAGGTTATTCTGAGGCATAAAACTCAGGAGCTTGCGTATCATTTCAAGACCTTCCTTCTCCTCTTCCACAGTAAAATGTGCCACGCCTGATTTTGAGGCATGCACAGAAGCGCCTCCCAGCTCATCGATTGTGATATCCTCACCGGTGACGGTCTTGGCAACCTTAGGACCGGTGACAAACATATAACTGCTCTTTCGGCTCATAATTATGAAGTCGGTCAGGGCGGGAGAATAGACTGCTCCTCCGGCACATGGTCCGAAGATGGCAGATATCTGTGGTATTACACCTGATGCAAGGATATTGCGCTCAAAAATCTCGGCATAACCGGCAAGACTCCTCACACCTTCCTGTATTCGGGCGCCACCGGAGTCATTTATGCCTATGACAGGGGCTCCTGCCTTCATTGCCTGATCCATGATCTTGCATATCTTCTGAGCAAAAGTCTCCGAGAGTGAGCCCCCGAATACCGTGAAGTCCTGTGCAAAAACATAAACCACGCGCCCGTCAATGGTACCGTGACCGGTAATAACACCGTCGGAGAGGTACTTCTTGTCGGCAAGCCCAAAGTCTTCAGTACGGTGGGTCACGAACATATCGTACTCCTCGAAGCTGCCTTCGTCAAGCAGCAGAGTAATTCGTTCCCTGGCTGTCAGTTTGCCCTTTGAGTGCTGATCATCTATGCGTTTTTCTCCTCCGCCTTTACGTGCTTTCTCCCTGTAATCAAGGAGCTGTTTGATTCTTTCCTGACTGTTCATTGAACCTAAAATTATTTATTGATTTTGCTCTTCTTGTCTTCACACAGTTCGGTAAGCACCCCGAAGGTGGATTTAGGGTGGAGGAATGCAATGCTCAGTCCTTCTGCCCCGGTTCTCGGTGCCTGGTCAATAAGCCTGACACCCGCCTCCTCAGCCTCACGCAGTCTCTCTTCAAGACCGTCAACAGCAAAAGCGATATGATGTATTCCCTCTCCTCTTTTCTCAATGAATTTTCCCACCGGACCTTCAGGATCTGTTGACTCAAGCAGTTCAATTTTTGTCTGCCCTAGCATGAAAAATGCCGTCTTCACCTTTTGTTCAGCCACCTCCTCGATGTTGTAGCACTTGAGTCCCAGTACGTTCTCGTAAAACGGTATGGCATCGGCTATTGAATTAACAGCTATACCAATGTGTTCAATATGTGTAGGCTTCATGTAACAAACTATTTAATAAGCATGATAAAAGAGCACGCAAGTTAATTCGAATTAACTCTGCCTCATAAGATAATTATCATGTTTTTGTTACTAGAACGGGAAATCCGACGGCACGGCTTCTAGCTTTTCCGTCTCCGGTTTGAGTGCGGCTTCGTGGATGGCATTTCCGTCAACGAAGATTGCTTTATAGGGTTTTGTCGGACATGCATGTTCACAGGCTCCGCAGCCGATGCAAATCTCATCCTTTATCTCAGGGATAAGCAGGTTTCCTTCAAAAGGTACCATATGACAGGCTTTTGTCGGGCAATGTTCAGAGCATGCTCCACAGGCTGTCTTTTCTGTGTTTACAACACAGTTATCCTTGATAAATACTGCCTTACCAATCTGTGTCAGCTTCTTGGCTTCGATCATCAGTGGCATTATGGCTCCGGTAGGACACACATCGGTGCATCTGTTGCAATCATAGTTACAGAATCCGCTGTGAAAATCCATCCTCGGTTGCATTATGCCTGCAAATCCATATTCGTTAACAGATGGTTGAATGACATTTGTCGGGCAGGCGCTGACACAGAGAGAGCAGGCGGTGCACCTGGCAATAAATGACTCTATGCCAATTGACCCCGGGGGTGTTACCGGGTATAGCCTGTCTTCCTTTACTGTAGAATCTTTTGTTGGTGTGGGAGCTGTATTTTGTGCTCGCAGGAGCTGTGACCCTCCTGCCAGAAGAACCATCGACCCGGCAATGAAGGTGCGCCTGGATGTGTCAGTGCCCGTCCCCTCCTGCTTATCCTTTTTCTTCAGTCTGACAAGACCATATGACATGCCATTTTCCTTGCAGGCATCAATACAGTTGAAACAGTTTACACACCTGCTTATATCCACATGTTTATTCAGAAAGTCTATACAGGATGATTTGCATGAAAGGGCGCACCTCCCGCATCGCGTGCAGTTGCTCTCCTCGAACCTGATCCTGAAGAGGGAGACCTTGCTGAGCAGCCCGAGCAATGTACCTACAGGGCATACCGTGTTACAGTATAGCCTGCCATACCGGATGGCCAGCAACCCGATAAGCAGGAGAAAGGCAAAAGGCACTATATAAGCTGCAAGCTCAAAAGGCTTGATGCTAACCTTGTAAAGTGTATATATATCGAACTTACCAAGAAGGGAAGCGAGCAGGTTATTGATGAAGAGTGCTACAGGCTTGGCAAAGTAGGTCATGAACCTGCCGAAGATGCTGTACGGGTCAAGAATAGTAAGCGCGTAGACTCCCCCCAGCAGCAAAATACCTGCGGTGAGTACCAGGATAAAGTAGCGGAGGAAGGTATAAGGTTTCTTATAGCCGTACTTGCGGAAGCGTCTTTTTATCAGACCTCCTACGCGGCTTACGGCATCCTGAAGTATCCCCAGAGGACACAGGAAAGAGCAATAGGTCCGGCCTGTGAGAAGAGTAAGAATGATGACCACAATGAACCCTGTGGCTGCTGCAACGCCGGCAATAAGGAACTTAAGCAGAGAAGGTACAAACTGAAGATAGAGTATAGGGCCGAAAGCTTTTTCACCAAGCGTTCCCCTGAAATCAATGAAGAGAAAGGCAAAAAGGAGCAGAACAAGTACAGCAAATACTGTACGGATATGTTTAAGAGCTGACGACTTCATTGACAGCTACATTTTCATCCTGTGAATATTCATCGTTGATAGGTCCATCTTACCGATGCCCATGCCAGCAGCCAGAGCAATATGTTCGATAGAACCCGGCTCTTTCCCCAACATTTTGGCGCCGGCGGCATCAATGGCTACCCAGTCGGTGGATAACATCAATGATTTCATATTGGAAAGGTCAGCTACGGAGACACCACGCGGTCCGTTACGCATCATGACATTATATGCATCCATCACGTTCAGGGCGGGCTTTTGCGGGAAGAGGGCATAGTCTGCAATACACTGGTTGAGGTTGTTCCTGTGCCAGTAACCACGGTCCCACACCACACCCATCATATTTTTCAATGCACCGGTCATCCTCGCCGAGCTATGGTTTTTCAGTATCGGGACATTAATAAATACATCGCTTGAAAGCACCAGCTCATGAACCTTCGTACTGGTAAGCTTTTTCGCGTTGGGGATCGTCACCTCCTGGTAGTAACTCTCGGTGTTGCCGGGAACGATTTTGGCACCGGCATCCTTCACCGCCTGTTCAATACCTGAGTTCTTATAGCATTTGATCCAATTATCACATGTGTTGTCAAAAACATAAACCTCTTTGGCTCCGGCCCTGAAACAATGTTCAATTATCCTCTTGATAAGTGCCGGGTTCGTATTCGCACCCTTTTCGGGTACCACGTCCCATCCTATGTTTGGTTTCACCAGCACTTTCTGTCCCTTGCTGACGAATGTCCCCATGCCTCCCATAGCCTGGATACCCATGTCGAACATTGCAGCGGGCTCACCGCCCATGACAGCTATAAGGTCATAATTGGCACCGGCAGGCACCGGTGTTCCTGCCAGTACTTTCTCCAATCTGCCAAAACTCATGAATGTTCCGGCTGCCAGTCCCGCACCAAGCGAACTGCGTAAAAAATTCCTTCTTTTCATTCCCTGCAATAACTAATATTACCCCAAAAACGAGAAGAGCAAAGTAAGCATTTTTTTTAATATATAGGCTTCTTATTCTTATATTCGCAGGCTGTGGAGCTGACCTCCCGCAGCTATGCGAGGAGATGAGAAAGTGTTAAAAAAAGTAAATTAAAATGAGGATACTCTACTACGACTGTTTTTCAGGTATTAGCGGCGATATGAACCTTGGAGCAATGATCGACCTCGGGGTCAGTCGTGATTACCTGGTCGACAATCTGAAAAAACTCAATATAGATGGATGGAGGCTGGAGATAAGTAATGAACAGAGGCATGGGATTACAGGCACAAAGGTAACAGTGGTAACTGATGAGGGAAACACTCCTTTGCAGGGGCACAGCCATATGCATGACCACGACCGGGTGCATGACCATGTCCATGACCACAGCCATGAGGAGGACCATAAAAACAGGGGTAACGCCCACCATGAAAGACCTGTACACAGGAACCTCTCAGACATTGAGGAGATAATAACCGGCAGCCAGCTGGCACCAAAGGTATCATCCCTGGCCCTGAAGATATTCAGAAGAATAGCCGAGGCCGAGGCTGCGGTACATAACAAGCCCCTGGATGAGATTCATTTTCATGAGGTGGGAGCTATCGATTCAATTATTGATATTGTGGGTGCTGCAATTTGCCTTGATGTTCTCAGCATTGACAGGGTTTATGTGTCTGTGATAGAGCTGGGTAGCGGTATGGTCAGGTGCGAGCATGGTCTCCTGCCGGTACCTGCTCCAGCTACTGCACGCATCATAAGCGGATACCCTGTGCATACCGGTGGTGTGGACTTCGAAGCCACCACCCCTACCGGTGCTGCTATTATTGCAGCCATCGCAGAGCCATTGCCCCTTGATATGACCTTAGTGATCGAAAAATCAGGGTATGGGATAGGTCAGAAACTGAACCCATCGAGGCCAAACCTTCTCAGGGTATATCTGGCACAGGCAACGACACAGGAGAGACACGGGCACCAGGCCTGCCTGATCGAGTGCAATGTTGACGACATGAATCCGGAAACCACGGAGTACATTATGTCAAAACTTTTTGCAGCAGGGGCAGGTGACGCCTGGATCACACCGGTGATAATGAAAAAGAGCAGGCCGGCCCTCACCCTCAGCGTCATCTGCGAGGAGGAGAATAAAGAGAATATCAGTGAGATACTTTTCACTGAATCAACCACCATTGGACTGAGGGTCACTCCCTTCGCCAAGGAGACACTCCAACGGGAGTTTGAAGAGATAGATACTCCTTACGGTAAGGTCATGATCAAGAAATCGTACTTCAACAACCGTCTTGTCTCTGCCAAGCCTGAGGCTGACCGTTGTGCGGAGATTGCAGGTAAAACAGGGCTGCCGATGAAACAGGTAATGCATGAGATCACATCACTGGCACTGAAAAAGTCATGACAGAGCTATTGGGACAGGACAAACTGAGGGCTGTCATTACAGGAACAAAGTCAGCTGTCATTGCTCTCTCGGGGGGTACGGACAGCACATTCCTTGTGAGTTTCGCTGCCGGAATCAGCGGCCTGAGGCTGATGGCAGTGACTGTAAGCACTCCTTACATGTTTTCATCCGAAGTGGACGAAGCTGCATCCTTTTGCAGGAAAACAGGTGTTAAGCATAAGGTTATAACCATGGAAATGCCCCGGACTGTTATCTCCAACCCGCCTGACAGATGTTACCTGTGCAAGAGAGAGGTGATGAAAGCTGTTACTGCAGCAGCCTCCGAAGGAGACTATGAAGTTGTCTTTGACGGCACCAATACCGATGATCTTTCTGACTACAGGCCGGGCATGAGGGCTCTCAGGGAGATGGGAATAAGAAGTCCCCTTGCCGAAGCCGGGCTGACCAAAGCGCAGATACGTGCACTTGCGCGCCAGGCTGGTCTCGAGGTTAGTGACAGGCCGTCCAATACATGCCTCCTGACCAGGTTCCCTCATGATACGGTGATCACCACCGATATCCTTCGCAGGGCTGAAGCAGCAGAATCAATTGTGAAGCAGGCAGGATTCACCGGTGCGAGGGTAAGGATTCATGGGGACCTTGTTCGCATCGAGTGCAGAGACGAACAGTTTCCATCTCTTTTAAACAGGGAACTGAGGGAGAAACTGTCTGCCGCCATCAAAGAACTGGGTTTTAAGTACATAACGATTGACGCTGAAGGATACCGCAGCGGGAGTATGAAGTAAAAACAGAGAAAATGAATACCGCCGAGCTTAAAAAGCTGTTAAATAATCTAACCGAAGGGAGCGTCAGTGTCGACGAGGCCCTGGAGAAGCTTCGCGATTTCCCGTACACCGACCTGGGATTTGCACGTATTGATCATCACCGTGAATTACGGACAGGATATCCTGAGATCGTTTACTGTGCCGGCAAGACGGCAGAACAGGTTAAGGCAATATTTCATGCCATGGAGGGTCATGATAACAATATTATCGGGACCAGGGCAGGTAAGGATATGTTCGATTATATAAGCGGCTCTTTTCCTGATGCAGTCTATTATGAGACTGCCCGCATTATAAGCATAAGGAAGAAGGAGCTGTCAGCTCCGTCAACAAAGATTGCGGTTATCACGGCCGGCACTTCAGATATCCCGGTGGCTGAAGAAGCCGCAGTGACAGCTGAGCTTCTGGGCAATGATGTAGTAAGGATTTACGATGCAGGAGTAGCCGGCATACACAGGCTGGTTGACAAGCTTCCCGAGATACGCAACTGCAGGGTATCGATAGTGATAGCAGGTATGGAGGGAGCCCTGGCCAGTGTTGTCGGGGGACTGGTAAACATGCCGGTCATAGCCGTTCCGACAAGCGTGGGTTACGGAGCATCCTTCGGTGGTATATCTGCTCTTCTGGCAATGATGACAAGCTGCGCTGCCGGTGTGACGGTTGTAAATATTGACAATGGATTCGGGGCAGGTTTTGCTGCCAGCAGGATAAACAGTATCTGAAAACAATGAAAGAGGAGGTGCTACTATCTACAGCGTACTTTCCTCCGGCTGAGTATTTCTGCCTGGCGGCACACAGCCAACGGGTGATAATAGAGAAATACGAAAACTACATCAAACAGACATACCGTAACAGGTGTTTAATACTTGGGGCAAACGGTACCCTTCCGCTGATCGTCCCGGTACTGCGTGGATCATTCCATAAGACGCCTTTAAGGGATCTCATGATAGACAACAACAGAAGATGGCGTGACCTCCATCTGAGGAGCATAGTGTCGGCATATGCTTCTGCTCCCTACTTTGAATATTACTATGACGTAATCAAAAACATCATCTCCAGGCCTTTCAAATTCCTGACAGACCTGAACAGTGAGGCATTGACAGCAGTATGTGAGGCAATCGGACTTACAATTTCTCTTTCCTATACTTCCGGTTTCGCTCCGGCCGTTGAGGGTGGGAATGACTTCAGGTACTCGATTTTGCCAAAGAGACCCTCATCTGTAAAAGGATACAGTGAGACACACTATACCCAGGTATTCAGCGAAAGATTCGGGTTCGTCAGCAGGCTGAGCATTATTGATGTGTTGCTAAATAACGGACCAGGGACCCGCTCTTTGTTGAACGAATCCCTGGCAGCAGACGTAAATTAACCGATAATCAAAACTTAAGTCCTACCGTAACCGAGAGATAGGTGTCACTTGTATTCAGATCTGACGGCTCGCTGTTGTATAATGGTGACGGTCTCGGATCGTCGGGGAACATCATATATGCCTCATAGCTGTTGAGCCATACCATCGACAGGTCAACATAAAACTTGTTCTGCCTGTATCCTATTCCCGCACTGTAACCATTTGACACGGCTTTCTCATTAAGTGTGCCTTCAACGAAAGCTGATCCGTAATGAGAGTACCCTCCGCGGAGATAAGCCTGGCCGAACCGTAGTTCAGCACCGAGCCTGAGGTTTCCCGCACTCCCGAATTCAGCCGCCAGGTCTTCATTCTCCGCACTGAAATCGTAACCGCCGGTTCCCCTGCTCAGCCTTGCTGATGAATAATCAATGTACTCGTAATCAGCGCTCAGCAATGCAAAGGATCCTAACTGGTAGGCTATGCCGGCATTTATATGAAAAGGTGTGGTAACCCTGTAACGATAGGTCATGTCATCCTGTTCGACAAGAGGATTGGCATCGTCATTAGGGTCTGATGGTGTGTCATTATCAAGCTTGGCTGACAGGTTACTAAAAAATACCTCATTGACTGTATATATTGTCGGTGTGGTAATGCCGAGACCGATACGAAGCGATTCAACAGGTCTCACGATAGCTCCTATCTTGAAGTTCCAGCCTGACCCCACAGCCTTAAAATGGTCTGTATAGGTGAAATTCACAAAGTCAAAGACCCTTTCTGCCTCATCAATCTCCTGGTGAACATAGTGTCCTGTATATGAAATATTTGTAAAACCGAATCCACCGCCAAGATAAAGCTTGTCTCCAATATTTGCTCCCAGTGCTATTGTGTGCTCATTGCTGAATCCGGCATTGTCAATGGTTCTTTTTATCCGCTGGCCGTATACCGGGTCTGTTTCTCCGTAATATGAGAATATGGAGGCATACTGGTCATAGTATCCCGGCAGGGTATCTGTGAGATAAGCATCATATGCCATCCAGGCTGTTCCTGACAGATCCCATGTATTGACCCCGTCGGCCTGAAGCGCCCAGAAATCTGCCATGGATCCGTCATTGCTTATCCCGTCTATGACGGAGTGTCTGTAGTAGTTGTTTGTACGGTTGAAGGTGTAGGCAATGCTGAGACTTGACAGTCCGGAGCCCGTACCGTTTCCGAAGGTAGAGACGAGACCCATCTGTCCGATGTTCATGCCTGAGTACCTGTCGTTGTTATTGTATCCGTTATAGTCAGTATTGAGGTCACGAAACATTACAACAGGTGTAATTGAAATTTCAGTAGACCTGAAGACGGCTGCGGCAGCAGGGTTCAGGGCAATTGCCGAGAGGTCGCCTCCAAGTGCTGTGAATGCTCCTCCCATGGCATTAAATCTCGCTGTACCCTGGTAGAAAAGTTTTGAATAACGCAGGGCATCGTCCATATTCTGTCCGTGAACCCAGAGGGGAAAGAGCAGAATAAGTGCGGCTACAGGTAATATTTTTCTTTTCATTTTCTTGTTTTTTTGATATACAATCCCACTTGCTCCTGCTTTCAGCGGAACATAATCTTATAACATCATTACGATATGTTATCTCCTTCTGCCGCCTGACGATGAGGAGGAAGAGGATGAAGAAGACGATGAGGATGATGATCCTGAGCTACGGCCGCCACCGCCTGATGAGTACGACGACCCACCGGAGCTGTAGCTTCTTCCCGAGTATGATGACCCGCTGCTCCCTGACCCGGAATATGATGACCCGCTGCTGCTTCTGTTGTAGCTTGATGACGAGCTGCTGCGTGAGGGAGCTGAGTATTGCACCGGTGATGATGAGGAACGTGACGGGCTGTATCCCTGGGAGGTGTTGCTGCGTGACGGAGTGTTCTGGTTAACCGTGTTTCCACGTGAAGAGGAGTTCTGGTTAATCGTTCCACTCTGCGTTGTGCCGCTACTGCGTGTTGTGTTATATGAAGGCCTTGAACTTACCCTCGGGTTGTTATAACTTGGCGTGTATGTCCTCTGGGTAGTCTGATACTGCGGCCTGTTCACGCTCTGGGTCTGAGTCCTGTTCACGCTCTGGGTCTGCGTCCTGACGGGGTTCTGTGTCTGAGTCATTGTCTGGTTTTCAGTTCTCAGCTGAGACTGAGCCCTTGTCTGTGCCTGTGTCTGAACGGTAGTGCCCGATGTACTGCGGCGTGAATATTCAGGCGTTGAAACAGTACCTGATCCTGCTTTGGTGTAGGTGCTGTTCTCCGGTGCCGTTCTCCGTGTGTCGGTGAGTGAGGTACCTGCATTTGAAGGAGAAGACGAGGTTATACGTCTGCTGGTGAATGTACCCGAAGGTGCATAGCCTGACTTGCTCCTGGTGTCGGAGCTTGAATACGAACCTCGTGACATCGTGCTGTAACCACCCCTGCGACCTACATTTGAGGTATAGTCATTACCCATATAATATGAGGGGTAGTAGTAGCCTGAATACCACGGATAATAGTTGTAATATCCCGTGTTATAGAATGGATAGCTGCCCCAGTATGAATAGTATGGTCTGTAATATGAATAGGGATAATACCAGTCATACATGAACGGATCATATCCCCAGCTATACGGGTATCCGTATGAACCCCAGTAACCATACCCGAGGCTGAGTCTCATTGAAAAAGGTGAGAAATAGAACGGATCTCTCCAGTATGGATAAAAGAAACCATCATTGAAGAGATATATACTTTCAGCAGCATCACCGTAGTAATTATTTACCACTGCTGCTTCGTTGCCGGCTGAATACTCCGCATATTCATTATCAGGTATATATTCATCGGCGATGAGCGTATCGGCGGCAAAGATATTATCATAGTAATATTGGTCAGTGCCCCTTGACTGAACCGTACCTTGCGTCACAGGAGCCGGATTTTCCGACGGCCTGTAGTAAAGGTCATCATTGGCAGACCCTGTGAAGCGCACTGTCGAGCACGAGCTTGTTATCACAAGTATTGCCGGAACTATGAACCAAAACCTTTTCATTTTACCCTCCTATGGTTATCTTTCCAAAATTATACAAATTTCGTACCAATCTCAACAGGAGGGTAAGATAATTATCGTTTTCGCTGCGAGGCGGCTGTTCTTTTTTTGGAATCTGTTCCTGAACCGGTTATCTCCGTTGTAGTTTCCTTGTTATTACTGCTCCCCTTGCTACTACCTGCTTCTTTTCCCGGGGAGGTTTGTGATTTGCTGTCGCGGCGCGATTGAGTCTGCTTTGCACGGGTGATTGTTTTAACGCTGCTCTGTGTCTGCCGGCGGTTTTTTGCGGTCTTTGCCGCTGAGACGTCAGCCGGGGTCCCGCTGCCGGCTGTTGTCCTGGTCCCGGTACCACGGTTCACGGTAGTGCTTTGCGTCGTACCCCGGACATTACCCTGCGTTGTCCTGACCTGCTGCCCGGTGCCGGTACTTCTCTCCCCTGTTCCTGTCCTGGTGGTGTTGCCCTGTTCACGGCCAGGATCGGTCCGGTCATTTACGTTCGGATTTCTGGTCCGGGGCAATCCATTGTCACCGGGATTTACCGGGTCGGCTACCCCCCTCCTGTATTGTCCCATACGCAGGCCGTTATTACTTTTGTCCCTGTTCCCATCAGGCTGTGTCGTTACGGTATTGCGAGACTCCCCGGTGCCTGTCCTTCCATAGTCCCTGGAACCCGTGGCAGTCCTGCCGCCGGTTGCAGTTGTCTGTGTTGTCCTCGTTTCAGAGCTTCTGCCGCCGGTGCTTGTATAGCCTGACCGGCGATCGGATGAATAGGGATGTGAAGGATTGTAGCCTGATGAGTTGCTCCTGTTCACGGTCCGCTTGTCCGAACCGTAGTAGTAATTATAAGTGTTGTGGTTGATGATGTTCACCGGACGACTGTAGCTCCAACCTGCATAATGCTGCCACCGGTTCCATGCCATCGGATAGTGATAGTAGGGCCTGCCCAGGTAGAAGTTTACGCTAAAGCTTATACCCGGACTGTACCATGAGTTCCATCTGTATCCCATCCACGGATCGTAGTCGCGCCAGGGATCATACCCCCACCAGTAGGAACCTCCGAAACCACTCCTCCATGTGTACCTCGAAACTCCTGCACCGTAATAATACCAGTCGTCATAGATGGAGACACCCCAGGTATAAGGAGTATATCTGTACCAGTATGTTTCGGTATACATCGGTGAATAAAAATCGAATGTCACAAATGTATTGTGGAACCGCCTGATCCTTGAGGCATAATCATATCCACTCTGGTAATAGTAGTTGTTCACCACAACCTGCTGACTGGCGCCGGAAGTGCTTCTCCCTTCGCCGGCAGGTGTCAGTTCAGCTGCAGGTAACATGGTTACCGCAGATGTAAAAGCTATTACAGTAAGTAAAAATTTCCTCTTCATGGTTTGGCTTCCTTTTTGGTTCGCAAGTTTTGTCTATTTTTACGCAATCTTTTTTGCGATTTAATAAATATTAATATTATAACTGAGGAATGGCCAAGTTTCTTACAAACAGGGAGGAAAATTATTCACAATGGTACAATGATCTGGTGATAAAAGCCGATATGGCTGAAAATTCAGCTGTGAGAGGATGCATGGTCATAAAACCGTATGGTTATGCCATATGGGAGAAGATACAGGCTGAGCTCGACCGGATGTTCAAAGCCACCGGGCATGTAAACGCCTATTTCCCGCTATTTATCCCCAAGTCATTTTTTAGCAGGGAAGCTGCTCATGTTGAAGGATTTGCAAAGGAATGTGCAGTAGTGACCCACTATCGCCTTAAAAACTCTCCTGACGGGAAGGGCATCGTTGTAGACCCTGACGCCAGGCTGGAGGAGGAACTCATCGTGAGGCCAACCTCTGAGACTATCATCTGGAACACATACAAAGACTGGATACATTCATATCGTGATCTTCCCCTTCTGATCAACCAGTGGGCCAACGTGGTAAGATGGGAGATGCGTACGAGGCTCTTTCTCAGGACAACCGAATTTCTGTGGCAGGAGGGCCATACGGCCCATGCTACAAGGGAAGAGGCTCAGGAGGAGGCTCTCAGGATGCTCGATGTTTATACAGATTTCGTTGAGAACCACATGGGTGTTCCAGTAATAAGGGGCGTCAAGACAGAGAGTGAAAAGTTCGCCGGGGCAATAGACACTTATACTATTGAGATGCTGATGCAGGACGGGAAAGCGCTGCAGGGAGGCACAAGCCATTTCCTGGGCCAGAATTTTGCCAGGGCCTTTGATGTGCAGTTTACAAATCAGGAGGGTAAGCTTGACTATGTCTGGGCTACCTCATGGGGAGTCACCACACGTCTTATCGGTGCACTGATAATGGCTCATGCTGACAACAACGGACTGGTGCTTCCTCCCAGGCTGGCCCCCATACAGGTTGTGATTGTACCGATATACAAGGGCAACGATCAGCTTGATAAGATTTCTTCAATTGCACTGGAACTCAAGGCGAAGCTGGAAGAGGCAGGGCTGACAGTCAAATATGATAACCGCGACACCCAGAAACCGGGATTCAAATTTGCCGAATATGAACTCAAGGGTGTCCCTGTAAGGCTTGCCATAGGCCCGCGCGATGCCGAGGAGGGAACAGTGGAGGTGGCACGCCGCGATACACTCACCAAGGAGACTATCAGAAAAGAGAATGTGGTACAGCATGTGCAGGCACTGATGGAAGAGATACAGCAGAACATTTTCAGGAAAGCTGTTGAATTCAGGAATGCAAACACCTATAATGCAGACACATGGGATGAGTTCACGGATATAATCGAAAACAGAGGCGGATTAGTGATGGCGCACTGGGATGGTACACCCGAGACCGAAGCAGAGATCAAGAATCTGACAAAAGCCACCATCAGGGCCATACCTTTCAATACACCTGCTGAAGAGGGTAAATGCATCCTCACGGGTAAACCGTCAGGCAGAAGAGTCCTGTTCGCAAGGGCTTACTGAGAGATATTGAACTGCGGAGAGGCAGGTGCCCATGAAGTGACAGGAGAGCTTCACTCTGTTTTTTGATACAGGTCCGCTACTTATTTCATTAATAAACATTAATTTTAAACGATTGAGAAAAACCCGTTGATATGGCTGATGATACTGCCCAGAGAAAGGTAATGATAGTCGACACCTTAAAAAACAAGTCCGTACTCAAGGAAAAGGTGTTTGATAATACTGCAACCGCTTTCATGATGGTAAAGGAGATCCTCAAGAACCTGGCCAGGGAAGTGAACAGTAATCTTTCGGGAGTGGACTCCAGGATACGTATGGAATATACCGACAGGAGCAGCTTTGATGCGCAGCTTATGGTAGCGGCTGATATGCTGCTCTTCAGCATGCACTCGAACATCTTCCAGTTCGACCGTGAACACCCTGCATGGAAGACAGCCTATATACAAAAGAACAAATTCAATGCCTACAGCGGCATCATTAATATCTACAATTTCCTGGCAGACTCATTCAAATATTCGAGGCTCGATGACCTCGGTTACCTGATAGCCCGCATCTTTATCAATCATGAAAACCAGTATTTCGTGGAGGGCAAGAGGCAGATGGGAATGCTTTTTACAAACTTCGGCAACGAGGCTTTCAGCATAGAATCCCTTCAGAAGATCGTTTATACCGCTATCAACTACTCTCTCGAATTTGATCTGCTGGTTCCACCCTATGATACTGTCAAGATCGCTTCAGTGGGACAGGCTGAATCAAAGATACAGCATTCAAGGCTGATAACTGGAAAACGGCTGGGATTCCAGTTCAACTCTGACGATATACTGGATGCCAACTCAAAGTCACAGTGAAGCCATGCAGCAATAAGACGCTCCTTCCCGGATCATTTTTCCTTGTCCTGCTTCTCCTGTTCACCACAGGCAACGTATCCTATGCCCAGGTGACACAACCCGATGATACGCTGTCGAAAGCATTCTATGACTCCCTGAGAGTAAGGGCTGAAAGACGAAAGCTGACCAGTCTCATTTATGATATGGTTGTTGTCACTCCGAACTTTGCATCCAATGCAAGAGTGAACATGACAAGCACATCACCCTTTGAGGAACATGAAGGAAAGATCATCCGTAACAGGGAGGTGATCAGGCTCAACGCCTTCGGCACCAATATTGATAATCCGGAACAATATGACCCTTCGCGAAGTGAAAAGATACTTAACTCTACCTATACAAAGACCAAGCGCTTTATCCTTAACCAGTATATTCTTTTCAGGGAAGGAGATACGATCTCCTCTCTGGAGATGTCCGACAACGAGCGCCTGCTCAGGCAACTCCCGTTCATAGATGATGCACATATCACTGTTATTCCGGTAGACAGCACACACGCTGACATTGCAATTATCGTCAGGGAAAATTATCCCTACGGCCTTAACCTGGGGATCAATAAGATTACCAGCGGATCGGTACGGATTTATGATAAAAACTTTGCGGGACTGGGACATGAGATGACCCTGTCTTTCCCATATAACTTCGACAAATACGCATATCCCGGATTCGGGGCCCAATATTCGATCCGTAATATTGCGCGGTCCTTTTCAGATGTTGACCTGGAATTTGGGGACGGCCTCGGTTCGACAGTGATAAAAGGAGCTTTCAGCAGGCGATTCGTCACCTCCGAAACAAAATATGCATGGTCTGCTTATTTGAAAATGATACGGACCACCGAGGATCTTGACACCATGACTGTTCCCGCTCCCCTCAGCTATACGTGGCAGGATTACTGGGTTGCAAGGGCATTCATGCTTGACCGTACAAAAGTGACACGACTCATTATTACAGGGAGATACATTCGCAACAATGTCTTCAGCAGACCCGAGATAACAGACTTTTCATACTATCGTTTGCAGAATTACCAGATGGTCACGAGCAGTATGGCCCTTTCATCACAAAGATTTATAAACACCTCGCTTATATATAGTTACGGCCGGACAGAAGATATCCCCTATGGTTATATGATTGAAGTATGGGGCGGCAGGGAGAAGAATGAGTTCAAATGGAGGACCTATGCCGGGATGAAGGTGGCAATAGGAAACATTATCCCCAGGTTAGGTTATATATATGCAGGCGCCGGTATCTCATCATTTATCAAGCAAGAGGGCACAGAGCAGGGGATGCTGGAGGCTGACTTCCGCTATTTCACCCCGCTTGTTCAAGCCGGCAGATCAAAAATAAGGACGTTTGTAAATCTTTATTACACAAGAGGTTTCAACCGCTACACCGATGAGAGTCTCTATCTTAACAACAACTCACTCATCAGGGGATTTCACAATGATTCAATCAGCGGAGGTACCCGCATCATCTGTTCTGTGGAACCCGTCCTGTTCATCCACAAACCGCTTGTGGGTTTCAGATTCGCACTTTTTGCCTTTGCTGATGCCGGCCTTCTGGTCAGGGATGGATTCAATGACGGTGGTTATTATACGGTACCTGCCCTGGGTGCAGGGATCAGGATACGGAATGATCAGCTTGTTCTTAACACGATACAGATAAGACTGGCCTGGTATCCAAACTCGCCCCCCTATTCTGAGAAGTCATGGATCACTGCCGGGGGCATTGTAAGACTCCGGCCCCCGGGTTTTGAGCCTGATCCTCCCGGAGTGACACCGTACCAGTGACAGCACTGCCGTCACTCTCTTTTTACAGGAACATTATTACGATTTTCTTAGGTACGATGCTTACCTTTGTGCAAAGCGTGGTGATATGCTTAAGAGTTTTTGGGATTTTGCAGAAAAGGAACGTTTGTTCAGTAACAACAGCAGGCTGTTGCTTGCCGTAAGCGGAGGTGTTGATTCTATGGTTATGGCCCGGCTTTTCAGGGATGCGGGCATAAAGCATTCAATAGCCCACTGCAATTTCTCACTCAGGGGTGATGAATCAGACGGTGATGAAGAATTTGTCGCTGAATATGCCCGTGTGAACAACATACCCTTTTTCAGTATGCGCTTTGATACACTGGGTTTTGCCGCCTCAAAAAAGATATCTGTGCAGATGGCTGCCCGGGAGCTGCGCTATGAATGGTTCGGAACAATAGTCAGGCGTGAAGGATTTGATGCCGTGGCAGTAGCTCATAATCTCAACGATAATGTTGAGACTTTTCTTATTAACCTGTTGAGGGGGACCGGCCTCAGCGGGCTGACCGGTATGGACCGGCGCCATGATCCCGTCATAAGACCCCTGCTCTTTGCATCACGGGCTGAGATACTGGCATTTGCCTCCTCGAACGGTATTGAATATCGCGAAGACAGTTCAAACAGCGAGGTCAAATACACCCGTAACAGGATAAGGCATAATGTCATTCCTGAAATGGAGAAGGTCAACCCGGCAGTGCTTAATGCCATAACCGACACTATGAAGCATCTCTCCTCAGCCTCCGGGATCATTGATGCATATCTGGACCGTGTGATGGAAGATATTTTCATTCCTGCACGCGGCGGGTTCGAGGTTGATATCAATGCTCTCACCTCCCTCAAACCATTTGTACCGCACATCTATGAGCTGTTCCGCAGGTTCGGCATCTCCCCGAAACAGACAGATGAAGTAGTCTCACTGCTGGGTTCCCAGACCGGAAAATACATCTATACCTCCACCCACCGCCTTTTGAATGACAGGGGAAGGATAATAATAACTGAAAAGACCGGAGAAGAGCCTGCCGTCTATGTATTCAGTTCGCTGGATGAAATGCGTATATCGGGAATATATACCGATATGCATATCGCCGAACCTTCCGGTGACCCCCTGCCGGTCACACCACTGACAGCCTCCCTCGATCTGGACAGGATCACCTTTCCTGTCACTGTGAGGCACTGGGAACCAGGTGACAGGTTCATGCCTCTTGGCATGAAGCAGATGAAAAAGATCAGCGATTTCCTGATCGACCTGAAAGTTCCTGTGACAGCAAAGGAGAAAGTGCTTCTGATGCTTTCCGGGCAGGAGGTGATCTGGGTAATGGGTTACCGTATTGATGACAGGTTCAGGGTGACGAACAAGACGCTGAAGATGCTGGTCCTTACCGTCTGATCCCCCAGTCACTCCGGTCCACGGTTCACCTTTCCCTCTGTCCGTTTATCGCCCTGTCAAGCATGAGAAGGTCGGCCAGACCTATCGCCACTGCTGCCTCGAGTATAACAGGTATGCGCCTGGCGATGCAGGCATCATGTCTGCCTTTAACCTCCAGTTCTGTCATCTCACCTGTGGCCGTGTCAAACGTAAGCTGTGGAACGCCCGTGCTTGCTGCCGGCTTCACCGAGACTCTCATGATCAGGTCATTGCTGTTTGTGATACCGCCATTTATTCCCCCTGCATTATTTGTTGAGGTTTTCCCGCGTGCATCAATGAACGGGTCATTATGCAGGGAACCATAGCTCCTGGAGGATGCAAATCCTGCCCCAAACTCCACACCGTTGACGGCGGGTATACCGAAGGCAATCTGACCCAGGGCTGCCTCAACGGAGAAGTATGCCGGTTCCCCCAGTCCTTTTGGCACATTTTTCACGATACACTCTACTACGCCTCCTACCGTGTCATTGGTCTCCATTGCCCTGGCTATTGCAGCGGTAGTGTCTTTCTCGCCCCCGGCCTCTATCAGGCTTGCCGTTATGATGGCCGGTGAAACTATCTGACGTGCGAAGTAGCCGGCAGCCACAAGGCCCCATGTCAGACGTCCGGAGAAATGCCCTCCTCCTCTCATGTCGCTGAAACCTTTATATTTATAACCTGCAGTAAAATCTGCATGCCCCGGTCTCGGTATGCTGGTAAACTGCTCATAGTCTCCCGGGCGGAATTCGCTGTTACGGGTACATAAAACCAGCGGCGCACCGGTGGTGAAGTTGTTGTATATGCCGCTGATAACTTCAGGCTCGTCAGACTCCCTCCTTGTTGTCGTTCCCGGCATCAGCCCCTTACGTCTGGAGAGGTCAGCCATCAGCTCCTCACGCCAGAACGGCAGTCCGGCCGGGCAGCCGTCAATAACCACCCCAACGGCTGAACCATGTGATTCGCCGAATATTGATACTCTGAATATTTTCCCAAGTGTGTTCATTATCCCTCCTTATACTGATTGACTTCTATCTCTTCTCTCACGGTAATAATCAACAAAGGCACCCAGCTCTTTCAGCGGGATCCTCCGTATGATTGTTTTCCCCACCGATCGGAGAAGGACGAAATTTACTGAGCCTTTTTCGCTCTTTTTATCCCTGGATATCAGGTTTATAACATCAGCCGGCAGGTCATAATCACTCTCCATACCGCTTTCCGCAATGGCCACCTCCAGCATCCTGAGCTCTGAGTAGGGCATCTCCCCTTTCCACACCGACAGCCCGGCTGCGATGATCATTCCCCGTGCGACGGCTACTCCATGCGGGATCATGTAAAACGTTTCAAGGACATGTCCGAATGTATGCCCGAAGTTAAGTACCCTCCTGGGGCCCTTTTCAAGAGGATCACGTCTGACCACGGCTGCTTTGATCTTCACTGCCCTGGTGATAAGGTCACCCAGGACTACGGGGTCGCGATCATAAATCCTGCCCATAGAGGCGGTGATATCAAAAAACAGGTTTCTGTCTCCTATTGCCCCATGCTTAACCAGTTCGCCAATGCCTGACTGCAGCTCCTCTTCAGGCAGTGTAGCGATCATCCTGTGGTCGCAAAGCACAAACTCGGGCTGGCTGAACGTACCGATTATGTTCTTGAAAGTCCCCAGGTTCACACCTGTCTTGCCACCAATACTTGCATCAACCTGTGAGAGCAGTGTCGTAGAGACAAAAGCGTGCCTCACCCCTCTCATATATATCGATGCCACCATACCTGCCACATCGCACACCACCCCTCCTCCAAAGCCAAGGATAAACGACGAACGGTCAGCACCTGCCTCAAGCAGCTGCCTGCACAGATCGCCTGCCACCTCCAGTGTCTTGCTCTTTTCTCCAGGCTCAATCTCAAGCACGGTCGCCGGTGGAAATACTGATCCGTACAGTCTCTTCACGTTTGTGTCAGTGATGAGAAAGAGACCTGATGCAGGAAGCTTATCCCTTATATCATCAATTGTCCCGCCCATGATGAGAAGGGATGCTCCCTCAGCCGTATTAATTTTGATACTTTGCATTGTGGCGTAAAATAGCAAACAGAATAAACAATAAATATGATTAAATGCACGAAATGTACCTATTTCAGTAAAAAAATAAAAAATGTTATTTTCATAACCTGAAAAACAACGGAACGATGAAGATCGGTGACAGGTATAAATACGTTCTGGATTGGTTTGCTGAGAATATGCCTGTTGCAGAGACGGAGCTCAGTTACGGTAATCCTTTCCAGCTGCTGGTGGCAGTTATTCTCTCGGCGCAGTGTACAGACAAACGTGTTAACATGATCACTCCTGTCATTTTTGAGAAGTTTCCTGACGCTGCCTCAATGGCTGTAGCCTCACGGGAAGAGATCTTCGATCTTATAAAGAGTTGCTCATACCCCAACAACAAGGCTAAACACCTTAAGGGCATGGCGGATATGATAACTCACCGTTTCGGTGGAGTAGTTCCCTCTGACAGGAACGACCTGATGCAGCTCCCGGGGGTTGGAAGGAAGACTGCCAATGTGATCGCCTCGGTAGTCTGGAACAGGCCTGTTATAGCCGTAGATACTCATGTATTCAGGGTTGCCAGGCGCATCGGCCTTGCTCCCGGCGCAAAAAATCCGCTTGACGTCGAGATCAGGCTTACCCATGAGATCCCTGAAGAGATGCGGCCACGGGCTCATCACTGGCTCCTGCTGCACGGCAGATATATATGTACTGCCCGGAAGCCTTTATGCTCAAAGTGCGGCCTGGCAGGGTGGTGTAACTGGTACCTACATCATGACGGGAAAATAAGTTGAGGGTTCTCTCCGTTTTATTTAGAAGCATATAATTACATTTGTTAACCGAACCAACACCTCCTCTATAGAATAATGTTCAAGCCTGGCAACAAGATGGAAAAAACCAAAGAGATTACCAATGATCCTGACAATACACCTTCCTTCCTTACCTCTCTGAAACATCTTGCAGACATCCCTGAACTGGCTTTCAACTCAACCAACCAGCTGATAACGCTTAGCGATCTTGAGACCGAGAAATATATCGAGGTAAACCAGGCTTTCCTCGATACTACAGGATACTCCAAGGAGGAGATCATCGGCAAGAGCTCTGAAGACATCCAGCTATATGTTGACCTGATCCAGAACAGGAAATACATGAGGCTGCTCTCGAAACTGAAGAAAGTATCCGATCTTGAGATCAACCTGCGTATGCGGTCAGGTGAGGAGCGGAAATTCTTATTCAGCGCCCGCACATTCTTCTTCGGCGAGGATGTATACCTCATCACCTACTACAATGATATAAGCGCACTGAACAACGGTTATGCCCGGGCTGAGTCTGAGAAGATTCTGAAAGAGATTTTCGACTCTATGAGCAGTTACGCAGTCATCCTGCGGCGGGAAGATGAGAACAGGTACTTCATAATCGATTTTAACTTCAGGGCAGAGGACGTTGAGGAGGTGGAAAGGAAGGATGTCATTGGCAAGGAGATAGATGAAACACCTTTTGCTGAAAACGATTCCTTTCTCTCTCTGCTTGAAAATATTGAAACCGGGGCTGGACCCTACAAGGTACCCGTATCATCCGATGGAACGGACGAAGGAGGATATTACATAGGACTGTTGCTTTCATCCGGTGACATTGTCATCACCTGGGAGCCCGGAAAGCTTCAGAAAGAGAGGGAGAGCGAGATACTGAAACAGGGTATTGTCTTTGAGACTTTTGCAGAGCTTCTCCCGGAAATGATAATGGAGATTGATATTGCCGGTCATGTTACCTTTATGAATACCCAGGGGATGATGACCCTCGGATTTGATAATAATGATCTCACCAGGGGGATTTCCCTCTCTGACCTTTTCCTCCCGGAGGATCTTGACAGGCTGATGCGGGAGCTCTCCGATCTGACCAGACCCGGGCAGATCACCTTTGATGAGTATGTCCTTGTCAACAAGCAGAAGCAGAAGGTATCGGTACTCTTTCATTCCGGCCCGATCATTATCCGGAACAGGGTGACAGGCTACAGGTGTGTCCTTACCGATGTGAGCAAGCACAAGGATTTCGAGCATAAGCTGTCAAACGAGAAAGCTCTTCTGGAGCACCTCATCGATGCGGCACCCGAAGCGATAGTCCTGACTGATTTTGACGGTCGGATAATGAGGATCAACAAGGGATTTACCCAGTTATTCGGTTATGAGGCTGATGAAGCCATGAACAGGATGATAGATGACCTGGTGGTGCCCGATGAGTTGCGTGACGAGGCAATTACTATCGATGAGACCGCCCTGGCTAACGGTACCGGCTTCCTGGAGACAATAAGGATGGATAAGCTGGGAAACAGGATCAATGTCTCACTTATTGCCTCATCTGTAATCTCCAATGACCGGACAATAGCCTTCCTGGGTATCTACCGCGACATTTCGCTTGAAATAAAAAGCCGCCTCATGCAGGAGATCCAGTATAATATATCTACTGTAGCACTGCAAGACTCGGATATTTTTGATATTTACCCAACTATTGTTCATGAGATAGGGAAATTATGGAACGTGAACAATTTCTTCATTGCCCTTTACAACCGTGAAAAAGACACTCTGACATTCCCGTTCTTTGCGGATGAGCGTGATCATTTCCAGGAGACGGCAGCGAAGAATACGCTTACAGGATGGGTCATTAAGAATAATAAAGCCGTATTGCTCGATGAGAATGACATACTGAAGATTGAAAAGACCGGTGCCATCAGTCTTGTAGGCTCTCCATGCAAGATCTGGATGGGAGTGCCACTTAAGATGGAAGATGAAGTCATCGGGGCCATCTGTCTGCAGGACTATAAGGCCATTGATGCCTTTAACAATGACGACCTCCTGGTGTTTGAATTCATTGCAAACCAGATAGTACTCACCCTGCAGCGTCGCAGGATGCTTGACAATCTAATCACAGCCCGGAAAAGAGCAGAGGAGGCTGCATTCTCAAAGCAGCAGTTCATGTCGACCATGAGTCATGAGATACGTACGCCGCTCAATGAGGTGATAGGTATCACCAACCTGCTCTACCAGAGCAATCCGCGCGAAGACCAGATGGAGTACATAGAGACACTGCGCTTCTCCGCCAACCATCTCCTGACCCTGGTCAATGACATCCTTGACTATAACAAGATGGAGGCCGGCAAGATAGTATTTGAGAAGACCGAGTTTGATCTTTCAAGTATGCTTGACGACATTAAACGGTCATACAGCCACAGGGCACAGGAGAAAGGTATCTCCTTTGCAATTGAGAAGTCACCTGACCTGCCGGTTTCACTTATCGGCGATCCCATAAGACTTAACCAGATCATATCCAACCTTCTGTCAAATGCCATGAAGTTCACCTCCGAGGGAGGCGTCACCCTGAAAGCCATCGTAAAGGAACGACAGGCCGGCAGGGCTCTTCTTGAGTTCTCTGTAGCTGACACAGGTATCGGCATTGCCAGGGAAAAGTTCAACGAGATCTTCGAAAGCTATGCCCAGGCCTCAGCTGACACCACACGAAAATATGGAGGTACCGGACTCGGACTGGCCATATGCAAGAGACTTGTCGATCTCCAGGGAGGCAATATAACGGTGATGAGTGAACTTAACAAAGGATCGGTTTTCACTTTCTCCATAGAATATACTGTGCCTGCCACCGAGGTAAAAGCTGCCGAACAGGGCGGGTCGGAATCGATGAAAGAGCTGTCAGGCAAGAGGATTCTCGTTGCCGAGGACAATAAGATCAACTTCTTCGTTGCAAACAAATTCCTTGAGAGCTGGGGGGTGAAGGTAACTCATGTGGAGAACGGCAGCCTTGCCCTGGAGGAGATTGAGAAGCAGGAATTTGACCTGGTACTTATGGACCTGCATATGCCTGTCATGGATGGCATTGAGGCGACAAGGATCATCCGGAGCTCGCCTGATACTAAGATATCCCGGATACCAATTGTTGCACTTACCGCTGCGGTGATGTCGGAGGCCCAGGACAAGATAGAGAACCTGGCCATCAACGACTACGTGCTTAAGCCCTTCAAGCCCAAGGACCTGTATGACAGAATACTGAAGAATGTAAGATAGCCCTGCTTACAGGAGAGTGCATTTATCTAATACAGTATTTCGCCAGATACTCCGTCGCCCCTTTTTCTCCCAGGCTCTTTGCCCTGCGCAGGTAATGACAGGCATCTTCAGCTTTGCCACTGTTGATCAGTGCAATACCAAGGTTAAGGTTCACCGGCCCGTTTGCCGGGTCCAGATCAAGGCTCATTGTATAATCCTCTGCTGCTCTTTCCCACGATTTTGCTGCCATCCATGCATCACCACGCAACCGGAAAGCTGAAGGTTCGCCGGGGTGTTTCTCCACGTTCGAATTAAGATAGGGCAATGCTTCATAAATGGCGCCCTCCTCAGCATAGGTCTTACCAATCAGACCGAGTGCCTCAGTGTTATCGGGGTCTATTGAGATATAGGCCTCAAGGTCACGCTTGGCTGCTTCCCTGTCACCCGACTTAAGCAGCATCGATGACCTGCGCAGGAGAAGCTGTGGATCGGGATAACCTGCATCTAACAGCCTGGTCAGTGCAGCGGCCGCAGCATAATAGCTGCCTTCCCCTGCGCGGGCTTCTGCCAGGGTAAATAACCATGCCCGGGGAATATCTTTCTGTTCGGTAAGACGGGCAAGGATGTCAGCAGCATCGCGAAACCTCCCGTTACTTATCATAATCCTTGCGTTACAGTATTCAGTAACAGGCATATCCGGATAGAGACCTGCCAGTTGGTTCCATACTTCCTGTGCAAGGTCTGCACGGCCGGATTTCAGGTAATGATCTATCTCCCAGCTCTTTCTCTCGTAACCCTTATACCAGTCCCTCTTCCAGAGCGTTTTCCATTCAGAGGAGGATGTCACAGGCCTGAAAGCATCGTCAAGCACTATCTCCGGTTCACTCTTCCTGTACGGTGACTGCAGGTGTGCTGTCAGGTACGAGACAGTCGCCCGTGCATCTCCTTCGGCAGCGGCACATGTTGCCAGACCGTACATACCCGAGCCGGGACGCAGGTTCTCAGCAGCCATGAAATCGCTCTTCGCCTCCCTGATCATGCCTGCTTTACGATAAATATCACCTCTCAGAAGCAGCAGGTCAGCATCGGTCCTTATCTCTCCGGCGGCCGCAAGCAGGCCGGCAGCCTCATCTTCCTCTCCCCTCTCCGAAAGAGAAACTGCCCTGAGAATGGTCTCGTAGCCTTTCTGGCTTGTGGCGACGTGCGCTGCCAATATTAATACCAGGCACAGTAGTATCTTTTTCATTGCATCTATTTTTTACCTTCAATCACTCCGGGTCCGGCACCTTTCTCAGTAATCACATGTACGAAACCGCTCAGGTGGAATTGTTCGATACCGCTGATCCTTCGCTCGAAGACCTCACAGTCATAATAATAAACACCTGTCGGCACCACCTTTCCTTTATATGTTCCATCCCAGTTTATCTTCGGTTCGGTAGTTGTGAAAATCATGACCCCTGCCCTGTTAAAGAGTCTGAACTCCACCCTGTCGACAAGTGCCGAAGCTTTGGCTACCAGCCAGTCATTAAAGTCGTCACCGTTGGGAGTGAAAACATTAGGTATTTCGTAGAAGTTGCAGGAGTCAACGCATATCATTGCTGACAGGGGACTCTCATTACCGTGGGCGTCAAATGCTGAAATAGCGTAACATCCTGCTACATAGTCAGGAAGCGAATGTATGTACCTGTTTGCCTCCCTGTCATTAAAAGTGACAAGTAAGCCAAGCTGTTCCTCGGATGTCTGCTTATAGTATAGATTGTAGCCCGCCACATCTTCATAGCAGACCGGGTCTTCAACAGTCCAGCGCACAGTATTATAGAGGCTGTCACACTGTGATGACACATACAGGTCGGGGGGGCAGGGGGGCTCATTATCTACTGGCACGGCGCAGGTTCGTTGCGAGAGATTAACAAGGTCTTTAGGTGTTCCCGGTCCCTGGTACCCTCCATAAGAGACAACGTAATAGCAGTATTCCGTCCCGTTTTCAAGGTTCTCGTCTGCCCAGGTAAGCTGATTTGTTGTACCTACTGACTGCCAGGATGAACCGTTGAACCTGAAAAACTCATATGAGGTGTTGATCCATGGAACGTTACGGTTAAGGGTAAATCTCACCTTCCTGTCGCCGGGTGCTGCTGTGAGATAGACCGAGGAGGCAATGCCGGGGTCACCGATCATGAACCTGTCACCCGGAGCATCATTATAAAGTTCAATCTTGTATACCCAGCCTTTGTCGAGGGTGTTGATAAGAGTATCAACATAAACCGTATCGTTGAGGTCTGCAGTCGCCAGCGTATGAATGAGCTGGTAATCGGTCCCGGCAATCCCTTCAGCCCTGTATATCAGATATTCGTACGGTCCGTTTGCAGGTATGGTGTCTAGACTGCGCGGTTTCTGCCATGCAAGGGTAAGTGATCCGTTGACCGCATCGGTATTACGGATTGAGACATTGGTTATTAAAGGCAAACCGGTGATAAGTGACGTCACTATCTCATTTGACGGTTTGCTCTCCGTCCCGTTGGGATATACGGCAACAATCCTGTATGCATATTCAACGCCAGCATCCAGCCCGTTTCCGTTGTCGGTATCGGTAAATGTCAATGCATTGTAGCCTGATACGTATCCGACCTTGGCAAATCCTGCCGAGGGAGGTATCCCGTCATAGCATGTGTCAGCCACCAGTGATGAGGCCCCTTCACGCCTGTAAATACTGAATCCGGAAATAGCCCCGGTACCATAATCCACCCATGAAAGCTGAACGAACTTACCCTGGGGTACCGCCGAGAGCAGAACCGGGGAAGGACCCAGCACCTTGATACTCATGTTGTCAATATCTACAAGCTGAAGGTCATCATTGTTGTCTTCAGCTTTAATGATAATATCATACGGCTGGTGCCTGACACTGGTATGACATGGAGTCCATGTAAGTTGTGCAGTGGCTGTTCCCGGCACTGAGCTCAGTGTTGTGAAGCTGGCAGCGCACTCAGATGAGGTGAATATCCCCGAGGTTGCAATCAACGTCAGGGAGTCAAGGTCAATATCCGTGGCATCAACGTTAACCGTTACCGGCTGGCCGGCCTCCACACACAGGTCGGGCAACGGACCGGTGACGGGCGGGTTGTTGTCGGTCTCATAGACCTCTATCTGCATATCCCTGACCACAACACCGATCTTTATACCTGCACGCCATTCCTGTATCTCCATGGCAACATTATAGATGCCTGTTGCAGTAGGCGCATCCCACACAAGGTCGCCTGAAATGGAGTCTACATAGAATTTATTGGAGGCAGGAGGAAGTGTGTAATTAAGTATGGGTTTACCATCCTCCCTTGTGCACACTGTCAGTTTATATGAGAGGCTGTCACCATCAGGATCATATGCTGCCGGGTTATGAATAAAGACATGTCCCAGCGCCGCCTTATCATACGGGGGATTGAGAAGCACGGGTGTACTGTTCAGTCCTACGGCTGTATTGACTATAAGTATCGTGGAGATTGAAAAGACCACATTGACAGAATTGGGTATGTTCTCAACACCAAAGTTCCTGTTAGGATCCTGTACGACAATTTTATAGACACCAGGGCCCGGGTAGGTGTGCTGTGATACATACACATTTTTCTTGTAGTTGTTGGGCAGGTATGTCTCAGATACCCTTGCCACGTTCGTTATTGAGTTGTCTCCCCACTCTATGTCAAGCGAAGGCCTGTCAGCCTTGCTGAGGGTATAGGTGAAAGTGGTAACCGTCACCTCGAACGTGAGCTCTGATATCTGCCGGTAGGTAATTTCCCCGGCGCGGTTATGAGTCCCCGTTGCGGCTGAGGCAACAACAAACATGAGAATGAATGCCGCAGTAACTCTTTTTATCATTTCAGTCGCTTTCATTTGACTTTATATATCTTCATAGTGTCTGCCGGGGTGAACCTGTATCCGTCCTCTATCCCGTCAAAGCTGAAGAGGACCATGTTTGCCTGGTCATCGTGCAGTCTTGTCATTATCCGGTTTATGACTGTAACATTTTCAACCCTTTTTCCTCCTTCAGCCCTGAGAGTGAACCTGTGTTCAGGCCCGTCGGTTACTATATCCGTCAGTTTCATCTCGAGCTGTCTGCCGTCTTCCATAATCACAACACGGTCGGAAAGATATTGAAAAAATCTATCCTTCTCCTCACCGGATATCTCTCCTCCGGCCGATCTGCCCAGTCTCATGTCAGCTTCAAGGTCATCACTGTACACCTTAACAAACAGAGACCAGCATCTGTTCGTGGTGTCATATTCAATTCCGGTGAGTGACACGTGAACTGGATGAATAAGGAGAAATATGACTAGTGACAATATCTTCATGCCGGCACAAATGGTTTTACAGCAAAAATCAAGCCATCAGATCGCTCTGGCTTATCCTTACTCTTTCCTTGAGATATTCCACTGTTCCTACCTCAATAAACGAGAAACCTGTCCCCCGTGAGAAGTTACCGGCAAGGACCACGACTATATCATCGTCTTTCAGGTTGTGGTTCCTGAGAAGATCTGAGAGAGACACGCGGATAAACTCATCTACCGACATTTTCTTTTCCATAAACACGGGTATCACACCGTATGACAGCGCCAGCTCCCTCATGGTACGGTATGAGTAGCACTGTGCAATCACAGGATTGATACCCCGGAAGGCTGCCATGTTTCTGATAGCAGTGCCGTTGAGAGTGTCTGCCAGGATGGCTTTTCCCTTGATCCTTACCGATGTCTTTACCGCCACCTTTGCCAGGTAGGCTGATACCGGACCGCTCAGCGAGCCTGCCGGCATCTCTATGTACTGGTCCTTTTCCTTCTCTGTCTCTGCTGCTATCCTGCTCATGGTCTTCACCGCCTCAAGAGGGTACCTGCCGGATGCTGTCTCGCCGCTGAGCATCAGGGCATCGGTCTGGCTGTAGACGGCATTTGCCACGTCGCTCACCTCTGCCCTCGTGGGCCTGGGGTTAAGAATCATCGAATGAAGCATCTGGGTAGCCACTATCACCGGTTTGCGTTTTTCAATGCATCTGCCGATAATCATTCTCTGTATGCCGGGTATCTTTTCAAAGGGCACTTCGATGGCCAGGTCGCCACGTGCAACCATTATGCCATATGAGTGTTCCATGATCTCCTCCAGGTTATCAACACCCTGCTGGTTTTCGATCTTGGAGATGATCTTTATCCCGCTCGATTGCCTGTCAAGCAGCCTCTGAACAGCAAGCACATCCTCCTTCGATCTCACAAAGGAATGGGCTATAAACTCAAGGTCAAGCTTCACAGCCAGGTCAATGAAAATAAGGTCACGCTGACTTACCGACGGGAGGTTGATCCTTATCTGGGGAATATTAACCGTTTTCCGGGAGCCCAGGACGCCGTCATTCTCAATTCTTCCGGTAAGAGCTTCGCCTTCCGCACCGGTAATCTTAATCTCCAGCTCACCGTCGTCGATGAGTATTGTAGCTCCCACGGGTACAAACTGTGCTATCTCGGGGTAATTGACATTTATTACGTTGTGAGTTGTCTTTTCATCAACTTTTCCCGCTACCCTCACTTTGTCACCCTTGAGATAACTTACAGGCTCATCACAGGCTGTGGTCCTTATCTCAGGACCCTTGGTATCAAGTAAGATGGCTATCTTATCTGAAACACTCCTGACATTGCTGACAATCTTCTTTACTCCCTCCGGATCAAGATGGGCGGAATTTATCCTGACCACATCCATGCCGGCATCATAGAGCCTTCTCAGAAACTGTGGCTGACAGTTCCTGTCAGAGATGGTTGCCACAATCTTGGTTCTCTTTTTCAGAAGACCTTTTGCCATACCCTATCCTATTTCTTGACTATCTCAATGAGAGCCTCCACAGCAAGCCTGTATCCGTCCAGGCCAAGTCCCATAATTGTCCCCCGGCAGTAACGACCTGTCAGGCTTGTATGACGAAATGCCTCCCTGGTAAGAATATTTGATATGTGCACCTCTATCACAGGGATACCTATGGCAGCTATGGCATCAGCGATGGCTACCGATGTGTGGGTGTATCCGCCGGGATTGAGAATAACCCCTTCGGACCGTGACCCGGCAGTTTGGATCATGCTTACAAGTTCACCTTCAACATTCGACTGCGAATAGGAGAAAGTAATCTCCGGATAAAGTGCTTGCAGTCTGTTTATTACGGTTTCAAATCCTTCCGTTCCATAAACATCCGGCTCCCTGGAACCGAGAAGGTTAAGATTTGGACCATTAATTATCTCTATATTCATACTGTTAACCGAGTGAATTGGTTGTTGCCGGCAGTACAAAAATAAAAGAAATGAGTGGATTTATGAATGTTAAATGATATAACTTTGACACACAGAGGAGGAGCCGGTGACAATATCATGGACAGAGGCAATAATGGGGTTTGGAAGATACCTCCGGATAGAGCGATCACTGTCGCCTAACAGTGTTGAGGCATATCTCAATGATGTCCGTAAGTTGCACGAATATATCTCTAAGCACAAAGAGGAGATTAACCCAGCCGATCTGACCTATGCAGACCTGTCAGATTTTATTATGTTCATTGCCGGGAGTGATGATGCTCCACGCACCCAGGCCAGGCTCGTTTCAGGTATTAGATCCTTCTGTCGTTATATGCTTACGGAAAACATTATCACAGAAGATCCCTCTGTGCTTATCGAGTCGCCCAGGACAGGGATGAAGCTGCCCGAGGTACTGTCGGTTGCGGAGATAGACAGGATGGTGAATTCTATAGATCTCAGCACACCGGAGGGACACCGTAACAGGGCTATAATAGAGACAATGTACGGATGCGGACTGCGGGTCTCCGAGCTGGTAAGCATGAGACTTACAGATATACACCGCAAGGAAGGATTCGTCAGCGTCACCGGCAAAGGGAACAAGCAGCGGCTTGTGCCTCTGGGCTCCGTGGCACTAAAAGAGATCGACAACTATATGCAGAGGCGGATGACTCTTCCGGTTATCACCGATGTCAATATCCTCTTTCTTAACAGACGCGGAAAGAGGCTTACAAGAGTGATGGTGTTCAAGATTATCCGTAGTACAGCTGCCGCCGCAGGTATAAAAAAGAAGATCAGTCCTCATACCCTCCGTCACTCCTTCGCCACACACCTTGTGGAAGGAGGTGCCGACCTGCGGGCAGTGCAGGAGATGCTGGGGCACGAATCCATCACAACCACTGAGATTTATACTCACCTTGACCGCAGTTATCTTCGTGATACAATGATGATGTATCACCCACGGGCAAAACATTAAGGAAAGTCTTTCAGAATCTCCACTTTTTTACTTAGTTTTGCGGTTCGAAAAAAAAGAAGATTTTTTTAATTAATAACCTATTAAAGATGTCAAAAATTAAGCGTGTTTATTCCTTCGGTAATAAGACGGCTGAGGGCAGAACAGATATGAAGAATCTGCTCGGCGGCAAAGGAGCCAACCTGGCTGAGATGTGTCTCCTTGGTCTTCCGGTACCTGCCGGTTTTACAATCACCACTGATGTATGTACTGAGTATTACGAAAATAATCATCAACTTCCTGCCGAACTCATGCCTGAGGTATGGGACGCCATGAAGAAGACTGAAGAGGCGATGGGTTTGAAGTATGGCGACAAGGAGAATGCACTCCTGGTCTCCTGCCGCTCAGGTGCCCGCAGCTCCATGCCCGGCATGATGGATACGGTCCTCAACATAGGTCTCTGTTCGGATACCATCCCCGGTCTTATTGCCAAGACAGGCAATCCGCGTTTTGTATGGGACTCGTACCGCAGGCTTATTATGATGTATGCTGACGTTGTCATGGAGAAGGCTGAAGGTATCGAACCGGCTGACGGAAAAGGTATCCGCAAACAGCTTGACGAAATGCTTGATGAGTTCAAACAGAGTAAGGGTTACAAGTCTGACACCGACCTTACAGCCGACGAGCTGAAGAAGCTTGCGGAAGATTTTAAGCAGAAGATCAAAGAATCTATCGGCAAGGAGTTTCCTGATGACGCCCGCGAACAGCTTGAAGGTGGTATCAAGGCCGTATTCAAGAGCTGGAACGGCAAGAAAGCCGTCTCATACAGGCGTATTGAAGGAATTCCCGACTCATGGGGCACAGCAGTAAACGTCCAGGCAATGGTATTCGGTAACATGGGTGACTCATCAGCCACCGGCGTTGCCTTTACGCGTAACCCGGCAACAGGCGATAACCTGTTCTATGGCGAGTGGCTGGTAAATGCACAGGGTGAGGATGTTGTTGCAGGTATACGTACCCCGAACCCTCTTAACGACGACACCAAGAACGAGCAGAACAATCACCTGCACAGCATGCAGGAGTCAATGCCATCCACCTATGGTGAACTGGTTGATATAAGGAACATACTTGAGAAGTCATTCCATGATATGCTTGATATAGAGTTCACTATCCAGGAAGGCAAGCTGTACATGCTGCAGTGCCGTACCGGAAAGCGGACCGGTACTGCTGCCCTCAACATGGCAATGGATATGCTCCAGGAAGGTCTTATAGACGAGAAAACAGCTGTCATGAGGGTTGATCCTGCACAGCTTGATGAGCTTCTTCATCCTATATGTGATCCTTCTGAAGAAAAGAAGGTAACACCGCTGGTAAAAGGCCTCCCGGCCGGACCGGGCGCTGCTGTGGGCAAGATAGTCTTCACTGCTGAAGACGCCGTTGCCTGGAACCGCAAAGGTGAGAAGGTTATACTCGTACGAGAAGAGACCAACCCCGAGGATGTGGAAGGTATGCGCGCCGCCGAGGGTATCCTTACCGCACGCGGAGGGATGACCTCACACGCTGCCCTCGTGGCACGCGGCTGGGGTAAGTGCTGCATCGTCGGTGCAGGCGGACTCCATGTCGATGTGAAGAACAAGAAAGCCAGGGTGAGCGGATCAGACGTGGTGCTGGGCGAAGGCGATATCATCACCCTCAATGGTACAAGAGGAAATGTATACAACGGCGCCCTGGCGCTTATGGATGCCACCGAGAACCCCAGGTTCCAGACATTCATGAAACTGGTTGACAAGAACCGTACAATGGGAGTACGCACCAATTGCGACAACCCTGAGGATGCAAAAATAGCACGTGAATTCGGGGCAGAAGGCATCGGCCTTTTCCGTACCGAACACATGTTCTATGGCAAAGGATCTGAACAGCCTCTGTTTATCCTCCGCAAGATGATCCTCAGTGAGGGTGAGAAAGAGAGAAGGACTGCCCTTGAGGAGCTGTTCCCGTACGTGAAGAAAGATATGAAGGGGACCCTGGAAGCTATGGACGGCCTGCCCGTTACCTTCCGTCTTCTCGATCCGCCGCTGCATGAATTCGTGCCGCAGGGTGCCGAGAAACAGGCAGAATTGGCCAAGGCACTGGGTATCAGCGTTGAAGCTATTGCCAAACGCGGCGAGACCCTCCATGAGTCAAACCCGATGATGGGCCACCGTGGCGTAAGACTGGGAATTACCTATCCCGAAGTGAGCGAGATGCAGATAAGGGCAATGTTCGAAGCCGCTGCGGAGCTGCTGAAGGAAGGCAAGACCCCGGTCCCGGAACTGATGGTACCTGTGACCTGCGATGTATCTGAACTGGATGTCACCAAGAAGATATTTGACAGGGTATACAGTGAGGTATGCAGTAAGTTCGGCCTCAGTAAGATAGACTACAAATACGGTACTATGATCGAGATTCCCCGTGCCACACTCCTTGCCGACCGTATGGCAAAGACAGCCGAGTTCTTCTCCTTCGGCACCAACGACCTGACACAGATGACCTTCGGCTTCAGCCGTGATGACATCGGCGGCTTCCTTAATGAATACCTCGACAAGAAGATGCTTGCCTCCGATCCGTTCCAGACAATCGACCAGGACGGTGTCGGTCAGCTCATCACCATGGCATGCGAGAAAGGACGTGCTACACGCCCGAACCTGAAGATCGGCATCTGCGGGGAGCAGGGCGGTGACCCGGCTTCAGTGGAGTTCTGCTTCAAGAACGGTCTGACATATGTCAGCTGTTCACCCTTCAGGGTTCCTATAGCCAGACTGGCAGCAGCACAATCTGCCATCAGAGCGACAAAGTAATCTGAACAATAAGATCAGACATAAACGAAGAGGCCGGATATTCCGGCCTCTGTTTTTTGTCATCCCCCTCCGATCTTCAGACTCCAGACCTTCAGACCCCAGACCTTCAGACTCCGACCTTCAGACCCCAGACCTTCAGACTTCAGACCCTATTTCACCACCACCCACCGTTGTGAGCTGTGGTGCCAGGTCGATTGCCCTTCCCTGCGGATGCTTAACCTGAGTGTATAAACTCCTGGCGGCAGCGATGGTGAAGGGCTCCATTCAACTGCCTGTGATCCCGGTGCCCGGTATCCGTTGAAGAGGCTGGCAGCGAGACTACCGTCTGATGAATAGAGGTTGATCTCCACATAAGAGGGCGACTCAAGGGAGAACGTGACTCTCCCCTCAGCCTGAACCGGATTGGGATAAAGGAGCATGGCTGCAGCATCAGGTTCCTCCTCCGTGATACCTGTAAGAGTGATGACTGTGGCATCATCAAAGTACATGGTACCCGATTTCTGAGCACCGGCAGCCTGTCTTACCACAATACTGTGGTACTGCCACGGGCCGCTGCCGCCGATGGCACTGAAGGGAATGGTTATAAGATCCCAGCCCGCCCAGTCAATCTCATCAGCAACCACTATCTGGTTGACCGTACCGGGCGCATAGAACCAGTATTCAAGCTGATTATGGCTGAGATCGCCGTAGACCCACATACCGAACACCAGGCTGGTGTTACTGCCAATCAGCGGTTTGCTTGTATCAAAAACCCTGCATACACCTCCACCGTCACCGGTGAAAACATAATCGAGCCTGCCGGCTGTCGTTCCCGATCTGATGATATTGTACGAAGGTGTGAAGGTTGTCAGCGGGTTGTCTGTTCCTATCGTGCTGCCACTGGTCTCAGGATCCCAGAAAGTTGAGATATTTTCAAAATTTTCAATGATATTTCCACTCTGGTAAGATCCGGCGCGGGTTGTAAATGTCACCTCCGATGCAGTCCCGGTTGTCACTCCGGCTATGTCCTTTACCGTTGCATCAAGCACTATGCGGTACTGGCTGTTAAGCTGCAGTGCCTGCGACAGTTCAAAGCTGTAGGTCCCCTTGCCCCCGGCGGAGGTGAACGTCTCCCGCAGTTTACCCAATACCTCCGACTGACTGTTGAGTAGTCTGATGCCCCCGGTGGCAGATGCCTGGTCAAGGGGAGCGTCAAACTTCAGTGTAATCCTGGGATAGAGTGTGACGGCTGTCATCCCTGACGAGGGCCAGATCATCTCTGTCACCAGCTTTGTCCTCGACTTTGTCACGAAGGATACCTGGTAATCCGAGCTGAGCGGCACATTCCAGAATGAGTGCGCTGCCGTTGTGAGGCTCATTGTATAGTCTGTCTTGCTTGCAAATCCTGTTTCAGGCTTCACGGTCATAACCTTACCCTTTTCGTCCCATTCATAAAGCAGTCCCGCTGAGGGCTCTATAACAAGAGCTGCCTCCACCGCACTCATGTCCATAGGCACATTGAAGGTAAAGGTAAAGACCTGGTTGAAAGGAAGGCTGTCGGTAATCACAGGCTGGAAGCCGGTCACCACAGGGACTCTCGCTGTGTCGAAAGATGGCAGCAGGTCAACCAGCGTCGTTTTACCGGCAATGACTGTTGCAGTGAGGGTATCGTTATAAAAATCGGCCATCCCGCTGCAGATGACCTGGTAATCACCCGGAGCCACTGAGTCAAACAGGAAGAAGCCGTTGTTCAGGTTGTCAATCGTAACAGACCTGTTGACAGGCAGCAGTGTGACCACAGCTCCGTTTATTGGCATATTCTCATCTTTTGAGCCGGGTTTGAAATAGTATTCAGGAGTAGTAAGCTCGTCCCTGACGGTTCCGGCAACGATCCCTGTCTGTTCGGGCACCACATTTTTGAACTCCTCCAGCGCCCTGAGCATGGCCCATGCTTCATGGTGAAGGTGGTTATTGTTTCTTAAGCGCCATCCTTCGGCAACATAATCGTGAAACGATCCTTCTGAAAGCACTCCCGGCATAGAGAGGGTCCGGAGAACACCCAAACCGACCTGATCACCCCAGTCAGGGTAAAAGGTCCAGTCACCCTTGACCCATTCGGATGTGTGTGTCCAGCAGTTTCCCTTTTCAAAAAGCTTACCCCATAGTATCAGCGCCATGGTCTTTGCTGCAGGGTAAACAGGCTGGTCATCATAGCCCCTGAAAAGAACGAGGGGCTGGTTACGTGTACCGTCATAACCGTTGCTGTGGATGGATAAAAAGAAGTCGGCGTTGAACGTGTTGGCCATCTCAGCAATGGTAGCCAGCGGCAGGTCATCAGATGTATAATTCGTTGTACGTGACATGGCCACGGTGGCATTTCTGGCCTCCAGCAGCTCCCTCAGAAACAATCCCTTCTCCAGATTCCCGTCTGACTCCCAGAAATCCGTGGTCAGCATATGCCTGTCATTACTGTCATGCCCACCATGACCAGGATTAATAAAAATACGTATCCCCGAGAAATCAGCATTCTGACCATACTGGGCTGCAGGGCACAATATCATTGCAGCTGACAGCCCCCATCTGACCCACCTCTTCATCTTATCCTGACTTTCATAATATATATTTTCCCTTCGTCTGTGCTGAAGGCAATTTTCCTGTTACCAAATGGAAAGGGAAACATCTCCGTTCTCCCTTCAGTATTTGTCAGGATCTTTCTTTTTCCGTCAGCCAGCGAATAGTAAACCAGCTCTGACGATGTGATCCTGTAACCGTCATCATGTTCATCCATGCCTATTACCAGCCGGTCGTCGAACCACCTGGGTGCATCGATCTTTCCCAGGTCATAAAGAACCCTGCCCTCCGTATCACATATATACGCACCCCTGCCCTGGTAATTATAAAGTATCATCGACCTGTCAGGAGAGAGGGAGACCCATATGTAAAAGCCTTCGCCGTTGGGCATCAGTGGTGTTCTCTCCTCGCCACGGTAGATGACAGGCATCATATCCTCTATCACGACGAAAGGCTCCACGCCGGCACTCTTAAGAGTTGCCAGGCCATAGTCCTCAACCCGTTTGCCTCTTTCTGACTTAAGAAACACCCTGTTGCCTGATACAACGGGCGGCAGAACCTCTCTCTCCTTTTCAACCAGGAGCTTCCTGTCGTGTGTCTCAATGTCATAAACATAGACGGAGGAGTATTTCCTGTTGTCTGAATAACTGCCCGATCTGTAAATCACCTTCCTGCCGTCAGCAGTCACTGCAGGGCTGTAACCTGCCCCTTCATCACTGCTGACGAGACTGACTTTCCCGGTCCGTGTATCCACGATCGATAATCCTTTATAGCCTTCACCTGCAACAAGCAGATTACGTGACCCCGGCACAACACCTGAGAGGATATATGAACCGGTGTCGGAGGGCATGATCTCCTTCACTCGCTTTACCTTGATTTCCTGTGAGTAAAGAGTGAGTGGAAGGAGTAAAACAATATACAGAAATGTCGTTCTCATTATGTCATCTATTGCCATCTAAAGATAATTATTTGCATATAACCGCCGGAGAGTTTTTTGACAAGCTGTTAATTTTTATTGAGCTGTTTTAATTCTTAATATTATTAACTTTGATGGACATCTTAACCATGATCATGATGATGTCACAAGAAATTTTACAGAAGTACGGGATCTCGGATGCCAGAGAGATAATCTATAACCCCTCTTTTGAACTTCTTTTTGAGCATGAGCTTTCGCCCGATCTGGAGGGCTTTGAGAAAGGAACACTGACGGAAACAGGTGCGGTGGCTGTCGACACCGGCATTTTCACCGGACGATCTCCCAAAGACAAGTATGTGGTGCTGGATGAAGAGACAGAGAAGACTATCTGGTGGAAGTCGGATGACTCCCCTGTCTCGGATAACAAAGTCCTTTCAACTGAGGCCTGGGAGCACTGCCGGAAGATTGCTGCGGAGCAGCTCTCTGCAAAGAAGCTTTATGTCGTTGACTGTTTCAGCGGCGCCAACAAGGAGACGAGGCTCTGCGTGAGGTTCGTCATGGAGGTGGCATGGCAGGCCCATTTTGTAAAGAATATGTTCATCCGCCCCACAGAGGAGGAGGTGAATGATTTTGAGCCTGACTTTGTGGTGCTGATGGCCTCCAGGGCTGTCAACGCTGAGTATGCCCGGTTTGGGATGAACTCTGAGAACTTCGTGCTTTTCAACCTTACCGAGAGGATGATGCTGGTAGGCGGGACCTGGTACGGGGGTGAGATGAAGAAGGGGATCTTTTCAGTAATGAACTATTACCTGCCGCTGAAGAGGATAGCCTCCATGCACTGTTCGGCCAATGTAGGGAAGAATAACGATGTTGCAATCTTCTTCGGACTCTCAGGAACAGGTAAGACAACCCTCTCGACAGACCCTGAGAGGGCGCTGATAGGCGATGATGAACACGGGTGGGATGATGAAGGCATCTTCAACTTCGAGGGTGGCTGTTATGCCAAAACAATAAACCTGAGCAGGGAGAATGAGCCTGACATATTCAGGGCTATAAGACGTGACGCTCTTCTGGAGAATGTAGTTGTAAATGAGAAAGGTGAGATAGACTTCAGCAGTGCTGCCAAGACAGAGAACACCAGGGTATCCTACCCTATCTACCACATTGACAACATCGTCAGGCCTGTATCCAGGGCCGGGCATGCGTCAACTGTGATCTTCCTCAGTGCCGATGCCTTCGGTGTACTCCCTCCTGTTGCCAGGCTCACGGAAGAGCAGACACAATATTACTTTCTCAGCGGCTACACAGCAAAGGTAGCGGGTACAGAATGCGGGATAAAAGAGCCCGTGCCTTCGTTCTCTGCCTGTTTCGGCGCTGCCTTCCTGATGCTTGATCCTATTATATATGCACGCGAGCTTACCCGTAAGATGAAAGCCCATAATGCTGATGCCTGGCTCGTTAATACCGGGTGGATGGGCGGATCCTACGGCACCGGTAAGCGTATCGACCTGCCATCTACCAGGAAAATAATCAATGCCATCCTGAACGGATCCCTCAAAGAAGTCCCGTATAACTCCCTGCCTGTCTTTAACCTGAGTATTCCCCTCTCGGTGCCGGGGGTTCCCTCAGACCTTCTTGATCCAAGGAAGAAATGGTCAGACAGCCGGGAGTGGACCAGAGCCGCTGAGGCACTGGCAGAAAAGTTCATCAGGAACTTCAGCAAGTTTACTTCGAACACCGAGACAGCAAAACTTGTATCTTCGGGGCCAAAGCCATAACAGTTGAACCATGATCATTTCTTTATCGATAATAGCAATAACCGTGGCCTATCTTGCGGGGTCAATACCCAGCGCCGTCTGGGCAAGCAGGTTATTTCACAAGATCGACATCAGGGAACATGGCAGTGGAAATGCCGGTGCCACGAATACCATAAGAGTCCTGGGATGGAAAACAGGTATCCCTGTTTTACTCTTTGACCTCTTCAAAGGATGGCTGGCAGCTTCCATGCCAAACCTCCTTGATGCTGCACCGGCCGGCTCTGAGCAGATGATGGCACTACAGATAGCCTGTGGCATGGCTGCAATACTCGGACATGTCTTCCCGATATTTGCCGGCTTCCATGGAGGCAAGGGCGTGGCAACCACCTTCGGTGTGCTCCTGGCATTGCACCCCTTGCTGACACTTACCTGCTCAGGCATCTTTCTCATAGTGCTGCTCATAAGCGGTTACGTATCTCTCAGCTCAATGACGGCGGTGTCAATGTTCCCCGTGCTCCTGGTGACGCTTTTTCATGCACGTTCCGTTATTTTCATTGTCTTCTCCGTCATAGTGGCCCTGGCTGTCATCATCACCCATATCCCGAATATCAAAAGACTGCTTAAGGGCGAAGAGAAGAAGTTCCTGCGACGTAAGAAGGAGTGACAGCACTGCCGGTTGTGCATGTCAGGGCTCTTCGCACGTCGTTAATTAATGATACCAGCGAATAGAATTTTATGCTATTTTTAGCAAAATATTACTTTAAACACAACCTAAAAAGAATCATATGGAAAGTATAAAAGGTACCCGTACGGAGAAGAACCTCCTCAAGGCCTTTGCAGGTGAGTCACAGGCAAAGAACCGTTATGAATTTGCAGCCAAGGTGGCAAAGGAGGAGGGTTATGAGCAGATAGCCGCTATCTTCCTTGAGACGGCAATGCAGGAACAGCAGCACGCCAAACGCTTTTTCAAGTTTCTTGAAGGAGGTATGGTAGAGATCACTGCCGCCTATCCGGCAGGAAAGATCTCAACCACCGGTGACAACCTGGCCGCGGCGGCTGACGGCGAGCATGAGGAGTGGTCTGAGCTATACCCGGAATTTGCCAGAGTGGCAGAGGAAGAAGGGTTTAAGGAGGTAGCCACTGCTTTCAAGGCCATATCAGCAGCAGAGAAGATACATGAGGAACGTTACCGCAAGCTCCTGGCCAATGTCATGGGAAACAAGGTCTTTGAACGTGAGGAGAAAGTATTCTGGTATTGCCGTAAATGCGGCTATGTGCATTTCGGAACCAAACCCCTGAAGAATTGTCCCGCCTGCCTGCACCCGTTCAGCTACAGTGAGGTATTTGCCCAGAACTATTGATCAGCTGATTATTTTATGATTGATGGCAACGGAATGCTCGGCCTGGTACAGGGAAGACAGAGCGACAGGAAGTATCTTGACAGGCCTGTTGAGAAGGAGAAGATTGAAAGGATAACCGAGGCAGGACGCCTTTCACCGTCAGCCTGCAATGGCCAGCCATGGAGGTTTATTGTAGTTGATGACCCGGTCGTCCGCCACGCTGTGGCCCAGGCATCCGAGTCGGAGGTACTTCGTATGAATACCTTCGTCAGCCAGGCTCCCGTGCTGATTGTAGTCGTCAGGGAAAAGTCCAATTTCACCTCCAGGGCCGGTGATCTGATTAAGAGAAAGGATTATTCCCTGATAGATATCGGCATAGCCGCTGCCTCGATAGTCTACCAGGCTACGGCAGAAGGACTGGGAAGCTGTATCATAGGATGGTTTGATGAGAAGAAGATAAAGGAGCTGCTGGGCATACCTAAATCCAGGAGGGTTGAGCTTGTTATTTCCGTCGGTTACTCTGACAGCCAGCACAGGATCAAATCACGTAAGCCTGCCGGTGATGTCATTTCTTTCAACAGGTATTAATATAATCAGGGCTGCATCATGATGCAGCCCTTTGTGCAGAATATCCCAGCCTGGTCTTCCGGGTATGGGAAATTTTCCTTTTCCTTTCACCGGCGCTGGCTGACCTGGTCTCAGGCCAGTTTCCCCAACGCCTCCCTGATTCTCTTCACTGCCTCGGTGATCCTCTCATCCGAAGTGGCATAAGAGATCCTGATACAGTTATCAGCTCCGAAAGCACTGCCGCTGACCACCGCAACTCTTGCCTCCTCAAGTATGAAGAAGGTGATATCGTCAGCGTTTCTCATTGTCTTTCCGTTATAACTCATGCCAACAAAGTTGCTTATATCAGGCATGACATAAAAAGCGCCCTGCGGCACCCTTACCTTAAGTCCGGGTATCTCATCAAGCAGCCTGCAGATAAGGTCCCTGCGACGAAGAAACGCCTCGCGCATCTTAACCCTTGCGTCGCTCTTTGATGTGACTGCTGCCAGAGCTGCCCTCTGTGCTATCGAACAGACCCCCGAGGTAAACTGTCCCTGGAGCTTGTTACAGGCTTTGGCCAGCCACAGCGGGGCACCCATATAGCCTATTCTCCATCCTGTCATGGCATAACCCTTGGAGACACCGTTAACCGTCACCACCCTGTCGGTTATTGAGCTGAACGTAGCAAGACTTATGTGCTCTCCGGAGAATGTTATGTGCTCATATATCTCATCAGATATAATTATTACCTCCGGATACTTTTCAAGCACCCTGACCAGGCCGGCCATCTCGTCACGCGTATAAACCATACCCGTGGGGTTTGACGGTGAATTGAAGATCAGAACGCGTGTACGCGGAGTAATGGCAGCCTCGAGCTGTTCAGGCGTGACTTTGAAGTCACTGTCAATGGTAGTCTGTATGATCACCGGCTTGCCTTCGGAAAAGGTGACATGATCAAGATAACTGACCCAGTAAGGGGCAAGCAGAATAACCTCGTCACCCGGGTCAACCACAGAGATCAGGATATTGATAAGGGTATGCTTCCCTCCTGCTGACACAATTATTTGCTCCGGAGAGTAATCCAGCCCGTTCTCTTCCCTGAACTTATTTGCTATAGCCTGTCTCAGGTCACCATAACCAGGGACAGGAGGATAGAACGAGTAATTGTCATCAATAGCTTTCTTGGCAGCCTCCTTGATATCGTCTGGTGTATTGAAGTCGGGCTCACCCAGACTGAGACTGATCACGTCTATACCCTGTTCCTTCAGCTCACGGCTCTTTTGTGCCATGGCCAGTGTCTGTGATACTGAGAGTGCCTGCACCCTCCTGCTGATATGCTCCATAGGATAAATATTGTCTCTGTTTTGTAAAGAAAAGGCCAAATGTAGTTTTTATAACTGAAAAAGAAAAGGGTTTATAACAGGCTATAAACCGGTATTGTGCCATGAAAAAATGATTAATTTGCGTACAGAAACCTTGCGATAACATAAAATAAGATGGAAACAGTATATGAGCTTCTAAAAATCTCTTTGCCGGCAGTGCTGGTGATGCTGACCGCATGGGCAGTGATACGCAATATGCTGCAGAATGACCAGGAAAAGAGGAGGCAGGAGCTTCTCCTGCAGACAGTGAAGACTGTCACACCGGTTAAATTGCAGGCCTACGAACGTGTCGTGCTCTTCCTTGAGAGAATATCGCCGGAGTCTCTTATCATGCGCACGGCAAAGCAGGATATGACATCGCAGCAGCTTCATTCGGCTCTTGTCAGCAGCGTGAGAAGCGAATATGAACACAATCTTTCGCAGCAGATATATATGAGCAATGAGGCATGGGAGATGGTGAAGAACGCACGAGGCACAGTTGTAAGGCTGATTAATGCTGTTGCCACCCAGCTGCCGCCGGCAGCCACCGGGGAAGAGCTGTCGCGACTGCTGCTGGAGGAGGTTATGGAAATGGAAACAGAACCATGCCGGGTAGCAATCAACTACCTGAAATCTGAGCTGGCCCGGATAATGGGATAAAAAAAAGGACGCCCGCTGAGGGCGTCCGGTGTAGTCTTTACAAAAGACTGATGCTTCGCTTAACGAAAGCGCTGAGCGCCTCTCCCTTAAGCATATTGTTTGCCAGCATGGCAAGATCGATGAGCTGCTTCACCGCCTGATGCCCGGCACCGAAATCTTCCAGTATTGTTTTTCTCTTTTCTTCAAGCTGGCTAACCTCACCCCTGAGCCGCTCAAGATCATCCTTCTCAAATGTCGAAACCTCCTCAGGCTTCTTACTGGCATGCTCTTTCTCCATGAACTCAATCTCAACCCTGGTCTTCTCTATGCCAGCACTGTTTTTCTTCAGTTCATCGGCATGTTCCTTGTCGAGGTCTTCCGCCAGAGCGATCACAAGAGGGTGATTGGTGTTCAGCACCAGGTCAAAGCTGTCGGGCATCTCACCGTAGAATGAGTACCCTCCGCCGAACTGGGCCATATCCTTCATCCTGCGCATAAACTCGCTCTGGGTGATCACCAGCGGCAGGTCACCCTCATCAAGGTTCTCGGTCCTTACATTAAAGCGGGCCTTGTCACTCTCTGACACCTGGCTGCGGAACACCTGTGTAAGATCATCTGACTGTGACTGCGTTAGTTTGGATACATGATCCTCATCCTTTTTGATGAGCTTCTCGATAACATCACTGTCAACCCTTACAAATTTCGATTCCTGGTTTTTGGACTCAATGGTGTTTATCAGGTGGGTATCAAGCTGGCCGTCGAGCACCAGGACATCATAGCCCTTCTCCGATGCCTTGGCCACATAGGTGTGCTGGGCAACCGGATCGGTAGTATAGAGATGCACAAGAGACTTATCCTTGTCTGTCTGATTCTCCCTGATAATATTGTCATACTCCTCAAGAGTGAAGTATTTGCCATCCGTGTTCTTGTAAAGCGTAAATTTTGAAGCTTTCTCAAAGAACTTCTCTTCAGTGATCATACCATATTCAATGAAGAGCTTAAGATCATCCCATTTCTTTTCGAAGTTTTCCCTGTCCTTTTTGAAAATGTCGGCCAGCCTGTCAGCCACCTTCTTTGTTATGTGACCTGAAATCTTCCTGACATTGGAATCGCTCTGCAGGTAGCTTCTCGAGACATTCAGCGGTATATCGGGGGAGTCGATCACTCCGTGAAGCAGAGTCAGGAAGTCAGGCACGATCCCTTCAACGGAGTCTGTTACAAAGACCTGGTTACAGTACAGTTGTATCTTGTTCTTCTGTATCTCAAAGTTATTCCTGATTTTCGGGAAATAGAGTATACCCGTCAGCTTGAAGGGATAATCGACGTTAAGATGAATATGGAACAACGGCTCTTCACCCATGGGATAAAGCTCGCGGTAAAATGCGGCATAGTCCTCGTCCTTAAGCTCTGACGGCTTGCGGGTCCAGGCCGGGTGGGTGTTGTTGATAATCCTCGGTTTGCCTGTGTCAGCCATCTTGCCGTCCTTCCACTCCTTCTCATTACCGAATTGTACGGCTACAGGAAGAAAGCTGCAATACTTCTTCAGCAGGCCTTCTATTCTCTGTTCATTGAGAAACTCCTTGGAGTCCTTATCTATATAGAGAATCACATCCGTTCCGCGTTCTTCCCTTACTGTCTCCTCCAGGGAATACTCGGGACTGCCGTCGCATGTCCACCTGACAGCCGCAACACCGTCACGGTATGACCTTGAGACTACTTCCACCTTGTCTGAGACCATAAATGCTGAATAGAACCCCAGGCCAAACTGCCCTATGATGGCACTTGCCTGATCCTTGTATTTGTCAAGGAATTCATTGGCACTTGAGAAAGCTATCTGGTTGAGGTATTTGTCTATCTCCTCAGCACTCATGCCAACACCGTTGTCAGAGACAGTGATAGTCTTCTTTTTAGGGTCAAACGATACTTTAACCTGCATTTCGCCCAGCTCGCCCTTAAACTCTCCTGCCGAGGCCAGTGTCTTCAGTTTCTGGGTGGCATCTGCCGCATTTGAGACCAGTTCCCTGAGGAAGATCTCATGATCCGAATAGAGGAATTTCTTGATGATTGGAAAGATGTTCTCTGTAGTAACTCCGATTTTACCCTTTTCCATTTTATATAGTTTTCTGATTAATCTGCCCCTGATCTTCAAAGTGTGTGCCGGAGGCAGCAAGTATGACAGAGTGTCAGTCGGATCAGGCTACGGTTTCTGCCAGGGCCCTGAGACGCTGACATGCGGTATCAATTTCGTCAGGTGAAATTGTCAGTGGGGGTGCAATACGGAACGCCTCATCACAGAAGAGAAAATAGTCGAGCAACAGTCCGTGTTCAGGGGCTTTTGACACAAGTGCGGGTATGATGTCCTTTTTTTCCGGTACTACGGCCAGGAGAAGACCCTCTCCCCTGACCTCTCCGAACGGCAACTGAGAGAGTCTCTCCCTGAAGAGCCGTTCATTCTCACGTGCTTTTGCTGCAAGGTTACCGGCCACGATCACATCGAGTGAAGCAAGGCCGGCAGCGCAACATACGGGATGACCTCCAAAGGTGGTAATATGTCCGAGCACCGGGTCATGGGCCAGTGATGACATTATCCCGGGTGACGAGATAAATGCCCCCAGTGGCATGCCTCCGCCCAGGGCTTTTGCCAGGACGAGTATGTCAGGGACAACGTTGTACCTGAACAGTGAGAACAGGCTGCCGGTCCGGCCAAAGCCTGTCTGCACCTCATCGAAGATAAGCATGGCACCATGCCGGTCACAGGCGTCACGCAAACCGGAGAGGAAACCATCAGCAGGCTGTACCACACCGGCCTCTGCCTGGACCGGTTCTACCAGCACAGCAGCAGTGTCATCTGTCACCATACCGGCCGCCTCCGGTGAATTGAACTCTGCCATTGTTGTCGACGGCATCAACGGCCTGAAAGCGTTCCGGTAGTGTTCCGAGCCCTGGACACTCAGGGCTCCTGTGGTCGACCCGTGGTATGCATTACGGAAATAGATGATCTCCTTTCTGCCTGTATATCTCCTGGCGAGCTTGATGGCACCCTCGATAGCTTCGCTTCCCGAGTTAACAAAGTACACCGACCCGAGGGACTCAGGCAGTAATGATGCAAGGCGTGCGGCATATTGTACCTGGGGACTCTGGATAACCTCCCCGTAGACCATAAGATGCATATACCTGTCAGCCTGCTCCTTCACGGCCGAGACCACGGCCGGATGACGGTGACCGGTATTGCTGACGGAGACCCCGGAAATAAGATCAAGATAATCCTTTCCGTTCCTGTCATAAAGGAACGAACCCTCGGCCCTCTCGATCTCGAGCATAAGCGGTGATGGAGTGGTCTGTCCGAGATGATCAAGGAAGAGCTGCCTCTGCGACGGCATTCAACGCTGCATTATGTTGATATAGTTCATGATCCCGTCACGGTAAGATTTTCCTACGGGAAGGATCTTGGGGTTGTTCCCGACAAAGATGGTGAGACTGTTCTCGCTGATAGACCTTATGGAGCTCTTGTTAACAAGGTAGGAACGGTGTATCCTCACAAAAAGGCTTGAAGGGAGCTGCTGCTCAATAGCCCTCATTGTAAAATGAATGGTATATTTCTCGTCCCTTGTTATGACACTTACATAATTCTCAAGGGCTTCAACATAGAGTATCTCTTTCAGCTTGAGGCGTACAAGAGAGGAGGCTTTCTTGATGAATATCTCCTCTTCACCGGCGGTGGAAGGAATGGCCCTCGGAGCATAATACTTCATGATCTTCTCCACAGCCCTGCAGAAGCGCGGGTAGGTTATGGGCTTGAGAAGATAATCAATACCGTTGTAGTTAAAAGCTTTGAAAGCATGCTCTTCACTCCCGGAAACGAAAATAATATGCGGTGGATTCTCAAGACTTGAGAGAAAGTCGAAACCGTCCATTTCAGGCATCTGAATATCGAGGAAAATCAGTTCGATATCACCTCGTGACATCAGCAGGTTACGCGCAGACAGGGAATCAGTATAGCTTCCGACCAGTGACAGAGCGGCCGACTTACCCACGAATTCTTCAAGGGTTCTGATCCAAACAGGGTCATCATCAACAATAATACAATTCATCTCAAGCTTCAGGATTGAATTTCTTAAGCAGGTAACAGAAATATTCTAACAACTTTCGTCTCAATTTATCAGGTTGAAGAAAAGCCAGTTCAATATAAGAATAACAGTTGATTCTCTTTGAAATAACCATACTCCGTCTAACACAAAGTTAGTGTAAATATACTAATTAATTTCAAGGAAAAAATATACGCGGTTTACAAATTTATATGCACGGAAGGTCTCCGGCGCTATTTATTCCCGGCATCGCCTGTTTCCGTAAAATCAGAATCCGGGAAATAATGGAACCTCAGATATTCCACCAGCAGACGTGACAGATCGGTGATTAGTTTTTCACGTTTTGCCTGAACTGTTCTGACATCAAGATCGAGCTCAATCTGGATGCCGTCAATTGTACCACCGCCCGAAGAGCCATGGCGTGTGGTGTTATATCCACCGCTGAAGTAGGGTTCTCCCGGAGCCGGGAATGGGATCTCAGGACCGGGCACAGTTGGATATCCCATTTTGCTCAGCATACTGCCAAGACTCGACGGGCCTCTTATAAGCTGTGAAAATGACAACGTCCCTGATTGTGTCTCAACAAGGTTTCTGATGCTGCTGTATTCAACAAAAGTACCCAGGTCAAGCATGTCATCCTCAAACTGAAGCTCATCGCCGGAGAGCAGATATCCCAGCTCTGTCCTTTTTATCTGGTGCCTGTGACCGTGAAGATCAATGTAAAGGCCTTTTCCAAATTTTTCTGTCACATCGGCTGCTGCACTATCGATATAATCCTGAAAATGATGCCACGCCTCCTCAGCATATATATTACCGGCTGCAGCCTCTTCAATATTGCGGTTTGGATCAAGCCTTGTACGGTGAAGATTGTTGATTATGACATACGGGTAATACCCTGTCAGGCTGTGAATAGTATCACGTATGCCTATACCAATTTCCAGGGTATACACATCCTGGTTCTTAGAGCAGTTAGTACATGATCGCTCGGGAATGTTATCAGGCAACAGATAACCGCCATGGGGTATTGAGATCACCAGCGGCATATTACCTGGCAGATATGTTATGTAACTTCCGTCACCCGCTGAAACTCCGGCTTCTGATTGCCTCTGTGCCGGAACAATTTGAGTTATGGATAATATAAAGGCCAGGAATAAGAATTTGACAAGCTTCATCATTACATTTTTTTCATGAAATCCCAATCTGTCGCGCAGAACAGGAAAACACCCGGTTTACAATCAAGTAAATAAAAACAGTGCGGACCCTGGTGATTCACAGCAACCGGGTAATCAAAAAACAGGCCAACAAATTTCCGTGACCCCGGCATTAACAAAATTTAAACCTTCAGATATCCACAATACCCAATATCTTATTTAGCATCAATGGAAACAGAAGTATCATCCCCGGGAAAAAAATCTATCCTCTCTCTCCTGTCCAGCCTGTTCCATCACCCTGATATGTGCTGAAACATCTCAGTCAACCGGGCTGTTTCAGCCCTTTTTAACTGTAAAACAGAGATGCCGGGGCTCCTACCATACTATTAATCAATAGCTTGAAATGCTGGCATGGCTTTTGGAAACTGCTTTCGGAATAACTTTCATTTATGAGTATTGAATTAATCATTTTCATTTGCATGCTTGCGACTTTTGCGCTAAGCATATTTCTTTTCAAAATGCCTGCAGGTGTCTCCCTTATGCTGGCAGCAGTCGTGGGAGCACTCATTGGCGGTGAGGGTCTGCCGGTAAGGCATCTTGTTGAAGGTGGTTTCGGTTTTCTTGAAGCTATACTGATAATCTCAACGGCAATGATTTTCATGCGGGTGATGCAGGAGACCGGGGCTCTTGCCGGAGTAAGCAGAGGTATACTCAGGCTTTTTTACCGCCAGCCCACACTCCTTATCATTGTCATTACCGTTTTTGTTATGTTCCCCGGTATGCTTACCGGTTTGTCGTCAACATGCATACTGACAACCGGGGCTCTTGTTGCACCGATACTGATAAACATAGGTATGCAGAGACTTGCTGTCGGGGCGCTTATTGCCATGGCAGCCGTTTTCGGCGAGGTGGCCCCTCCCATCAGCATACCGGTTATGATCATCGGCGGCGGGGTTGACATGCCATATATAGGTTTTGGAATACCCCTCCTCCTCGTCTCATTACCTCCTGCACTTATTACTGCACTATACTTCCGGTACAGGTACCTTCCTGACTATAATGTGGACAGGGTGAAGGAATACCTTGATTCTACCGATGGCGAAAAATACGGGGTAATCCTGTATCTGCCGATAGTCTTCGTCATCCTTTATATGATCGGCGAGATACGGTTTCATGAATATGTACCTCACCTGGGTGTCCCGTTGATCTTTATTATAGGTACCATTCTGGGACTATTGACACGGAAGGGGGTAAAAATAATTGACGTCTCCAGAAAGGCGCTGAGAAGTGCAATGCCTGTGATGGCCATCCTTGTTGGTGTAGGGATGTTCCTTCAGATTCTGGCTCTGACCGGTGTACGTGGATACCTTGCTGTCACAGCACTTGGCCTTCCTGAGGGTATCAGATACCTTGCCGCAGGGCTGATGCCTTTCATGGGATCTGCCTACGGCTCAGCGTCAATCATAGGCGTTCCGCTTGTTTATGTGTTCATTGGAAAAAGTACACTGGTGGTAACTGCTGTTCTTGTACTGATGGCCGCCCTCGGGGACCTTATGCCGCCCCCTGCCCTGCTCTGTGCATATTCATCACAAATAATCGAAGAGAAAAACCACTTCAGAATACTTAAGACCTGTCTTATCCCCATAGCCATCTCAATGACAATAGGGATATTGATACTTGTTTTCGCACAGGAAATCTCGAACCTAATACTATAACCTGCGACTATGTTATACTACATATATACACTTATCCTTGCCTATGTAACCTTCGTGGTAGTCATTGAATTTCTTAAGGAAAAGAAATGGAGGAATCAGGTGGCAATGGCGATGGTGTTGCTCATTTTCATTTTACGTATTCTGCAAATCAAGTAATAACGATGATCAGGAACCATCTGTCCACCATAATAATCTTTCTTGTCACAGCCGCGGCGGGTGTCATAGCTGCAATCTCTTTCGGTAAAATGCATCACCCGGAAGAACTGTATCCCAGTACCTTCCTGACAAAAAAAGGAATGCTGAGTGATTATTTCGACGGTATAAAAGGTACCAACGGCGACACTGAGGTCTACCTGTTCGACAGTGGCGTAGAAGGGGGAACGGCTCTTCTGGGAGGTGGAACCCACGCCAATGAGGCAGCCTCCTTCCTGGCTTCTGTGGTGATCCTTGAGAACCTCAAAGTAACACAAGGCCGTGTGATAATAATACCGAGGATGAATAACAGCGCCTTCACCTGCTCGGATCCGATGGAAGGATTCCCGGAATACTTCGGTATACCTACGGATAATGGCACGCGGACCTTCAGACTTGGCTCAAGGGTAACAAATCCTCTCGATCAATGGCCCGATCCGCTGGTATTTGCCCAGTATCCATCTAACCAGCAGCTGTCAGGATTCGAAACGAGAAACCTGAACCGTGCATACCCTGGCAGGCCCGACGGAAATCTGACTGAGAAGGTGGCATACGCAATCATACAGCTTATCGATAAGGAGAATGTAAACATAGCCTTCGATCTGCATGAGTCTTCCCCTGAAGTCCCGATAGTAAATGTAATAGTCTACCATGAAAAATATGAGGATATAGCCATGGGGGCAGTACTGGGACTTGAGATGGCAGGTCTCCAGTTCTCACCCGAGACCTCCCCGAAGAATTTTCATGGCCTTAGCCACAGGGAATGGGGAGACTTTACAAACGCAGTGCCATTCCTTATGGAGACCAGCAATCCTTCCATGGGAAGGCTCAGGGGCAAAACCGATGTTGACCTCGTTCTGAGAGGTTATTGTGACAACTACAAAAAAGCCAAAGAGACCGGAGCACTTAGAATTGCCTACAGGGAGGATACCGGCGAACCTATTGAACACCGGGTCGGCAGGCATATCATGGGATTCAAGGAACTTATCAATTCATATAATTATTACTATCCCGAGAACCAAATCGTAATTGAAAACCTGCCCGACTATGATTTGATGATGGAAAACGGTGTGGGTAAATACTTAAACAACTAAAAACCAAAAATATGAAAGCAAGGATCTCAACAATCGTAACCATACTGATCTTTTTCTTTACCGTATCAGTACAAGCTCAGACATTTGAACAACCTGTATTAATCTCATCTGCCGGCCAGAGCGCCGATGTAAAGCTCGTAAAGATGCTGGCCCAGAGACAGGGGCTCGATGCTACAACCATCCTGATGGCCAAACCTGCAGACCTCACAGGTTTCAAGACATTGATCATCGTTCCGGGATTCAGTTCAAAGGGACTGGGAGCTGCCGGTATAAGCCAGCAGGAGGAGATGGAACGGGTTCAGACACTCATAAAATCAGCAAATGATCTTAAGATCCCGATAGTGATGCTTCACATTGGCGGTAATGCCCGCAGAAAAGGACAGTCGGATGCATTTAACCAGATTGTGGCTGAAAACTCAAAAGCAATGGTAGTGGTCAGGCAGGGCGACGAGGATGGGTTCTTCACAGGTATTTCCAAAGCAAAGAACATCCCTCTTACGCTTGTTGATAAAATAGCGGAGACAGCAACTCCGCTTGGTAACCTGTTCAAATAATTGATTGATATTCAGAAATAGTCAGACCCGAAATAGCAGATGCCATGAGAAAACTAACTCTATACCTGATTCTATTTCTCGTATTAATAGTTAATACGGGTGTCCGGGGACAGTCGATGTCCCCGACAACAGGTCGGAACGGTATGGTTGCTACGGCCCATCCGTTGGCCTCAGCTGCTGCCGTTGAAATGTTAAAAAGCGGTGGTAATGCTGTTGACGCTGCCGTGGCAGCCGCCTTTACCATAGGTGTGGTTGAACCTGACGGATCAGGTCTTGGTGGTGGCGGGGGAATGGTAATATATCTGAAGGACCAGCAGAAATCCATCTTCATCAATTATTACGGAAGGAGCTCTGAAAATGCCTCGCAGGTTGATTTCAAGTCAGGCAGGGACAGTTATACGGCAAAGGCTATAGAGGTGCCCGGTACCGTTGCCGGTCTCCTCCTTGCTCATGAGAAGTTCGGTAGCCTGCCGCTGAAAAAGATCATGGAGCCGGCAATAAAGCATGCCGAGGATGGCTTCGCCATCGACCAGACACTGGCAAAACTTATTCTTGATAATATCGACAACATAATGAGTGACTCTGTCACAGCATCTGTTTTCCTTGATGACGGGTTCCCAAGGATGGAGGGTGAGACACTCGTTCAGAAAGAGCTGGCCAGGGTACTGCGCGGCATAGCTGAAAAGGGCAGGAAAGGATTCTACGAAGGAAAGCAGGCCGAGGCTTTTGTTGAGGGTATCCAAGCACGCGGAGGAGTCCTCACCCTGAAAGACTTTTCCTCCTACCAGGCAGAGATCACCTCGCCGATGAAAGGGACCTACAGGGGTTATGACGTGCTGACATCCAATGTGCCCCAGTCAGGCATAAGCCTTGTTGAAGGACTGAACATGCTCGAGAACTTTGACCTTAAAGCCAGCGGTCATTTCAGCGAGTCGGCCAGGACATTGCATATCATGGCTGAGGTGGATAAGCTTATCTATGCCGACAGATATCAATACCTTGGTGATCCTGACTTTGTGACTGTACCTGTAAAAGGACTTTCTTCCAAGGAGTACGCCCTGCAAAGGTTTAACAGCATCAACCAGTCAAAGCTCGATCCCCCAAGATACAGGGATGCCGAATATGGTGATCCCGGGGTGTACGAAAATAACCTGACCAGGGAGACGGTACGCGAACCGGAACCGGCAGAAGGCCACACCACCCACCTGTCTGTGATAGATAAAGACGGCAATGCCGTGGCACTGACACAGACACTGGGACTGTTTTTCGGTTCCGGCCAGACAGTGTCAGGCGTGCTGTTCAATAACGCTATGACAAACTTCTCATATAATGTTGAGAACGTCAATTATATACAGAACAGTAAACGATGCAGGACATCTATCACACCAACAATAATCCTTAAAAATGGAGATCCGTTCCTGATACTTGGCAGCCCCGGCGCAAGCCGCATAATAACAACCCTTATCGAACTGGTGGTTAATGTAATTGACTTTGGGATGAATGTAAATGAAGCCAACCTGGCCCCGAGGTTTTACTGCCAGAAATTTGAAGATTACCTTCATGTAGAATCCGGGATCAAGCCTGAAGTATGCGAAGAGCTTGAGAAGATGGGACATGCAATAAAGATCTACAAAGGGATAGACCTCTTTTTCGGGGGAGCCCAGATTATAATGGTTGACCCCGTCACAGGTGAGTACTCGGGATCTGCGGATAAACGAAGAGGAGGTATTGCCATGGGTTACTGATCACCAGGGAAGAAATGCCCTGTTAATGAAATCATTTCAAACGCTTAAAATGCTGATAACAACCATTACACTGATTTTAATATTTAGTCTTTTAATCGTTGAAAAGCGGATGATACAAAAAAGCATCCGCTTTATGTCGTTGAGAATCCAGGTCAACGGAACAAGGGGAAAATCGTCAGTGACCGAATATGTTGCTGCCGGTATCCTGGCTTCGGGGCATGAGGTGATGGCAAAGGTGACAGGTATAACACCAACAATAATCCATAACGGTTTCAAAAAGCCAATTGACAGGCCGGGCTCAGCACGGGTGCAGGAGCAGGTGAACGTCATAAATTCAGCCTTCAGGAAAAAAGTGAAAATAATGGTCCTGGAGTGTATGTCAATCGCACCCGAACTCCAAAGACTAGAAGGATTCATATTTAAACCCCATATCTATGTAATCACCAACATCAGGGATGATCACCGTGAGGCGATGGGGAAAGATGTTGAAGCACAGGCAGAAGCCATCTGCAATGCCATACCGGCTAACTGCAAAGTCATTACCAATGAGGTACATTATCTGAACAAAATAATAGAAAAGGCCTCTGCAAACAACAGTACTGTCATAACGGCCGGGGTGCTCGAAGAACGCCTGAGAAGAAATCTTCCCGACACCGTCTTTGACGAGAACCTGGCTCTGGCCCTCACTGTTTGTCACGAAGCAGGGATGAATACGGATCTGTCAGAGGAAGGAATCATGAAGTGGATATCACAGGGTGATTCCCCTCTCTCAACAGTGCAGGCCGGCAGGAAGAATATCAGGTTCCTCAATGCCTTTGCTGCAAACGACATAGATTCCACAAACACCTTTATTGAACACTGGAAGAACGTCTCAGGCCATGCCGGCAAAGTGTCGCTGATCCTTAATACACGAGCAGACAGGCCTTTCAGAACCGGTTTGTTTGCAGACTGGATATCAGAAAACTCTCAAATGTTCGAAAAGATAATACTGGCCGGCAACCACCAGGGAAGAGCAAGATACACCCTGTCAAGGTCCGGCATTGCAAGGCAGAATATCAGGAGCTGCAGGAGAAAAGACAGGGGTAGCATGAAAAGCCTGCTTTCAGATACTGTCAATGACGGTGCATTTGTTGCAGGTGTGGGTAACATTGGCGGGGAAGGTTTTCACATTCTTAATGAATTAAGATGATACTTCAGCTATTCGTCATAGGACTGGTTGTCGGATTTATCTTCTATGAGATTACAGGGATATCGCCTGGCGGGGTGATAGCTCCCGCATATTTCGCTCTGTTTATTTATGAGCCTGACAGAATAATCATGACTCTCATAATTGCCCTGATTGTCTACGGTATAATCAGGTTGTCGTCACAGTATCTGATCATATATGGCAGAAGGAGGTTCCTGCTTGCCGTACTGCTCAGCTTCTTCCTGAAACTGCTGATTGACTATCTGATCCAGCCGGCAGACTTCATGAAGCTTGACCTGCAGTCCATCGGTTATATCATTCCCGGGCTGATAGCCAACGAGATGGGCAGGCAGAAGGTAACCCCCACGCTCCTCAGTCTGGGTATCGTGACACTCATCATCTTCCAGATATCATTGTTTCTGCCATGAAGCGCCCGTCTACAAATATCAGACTCCTTGTTGCCTTCCTGGTTCTTATGGCAGGAACAGCATTTTCAGTCACCTTTGTACGGAAACAGCAACCCCTGCCTTACAGTGATGCCATGGAAGCATCTGTCGGACTGACGAAAAGAATGTTCGGGGTTATTGAGCTATTGAAGAAGGAGCGGAATATCATATCCGATGCTCACTCTAACGTGCCATATAATTTCATGATAGGTGATGAGTGGAGCGAGATTACTACGACACTCGGTTCCCTGGAGGCAAAAGAGACCTCGACAAACCCGGATTTCTCAGCACTCATCGTCAGGCTACTGCATGAAGCCGGCATATCCCACGGAGACAAGGTGGGGGTGATCCTCTCAGGCTCCTTCCCTTCACTGGCCATATCCGTACTCGCTGCCCTCCAGACAATGGATATTGAAGCTGTTGTTATGAGCTCACTGGGTGCATCTACCTACGGAGCCAACCAGCCGGGTGCTACCTGGATCGATATGGAAACCGCGCTGAAGGGTAACGGACTGAAAGTTCAATCGGTTCTTGTTTCAGCCGGGGCAGGAAATGACTCCGGTGAAGGACTCTCCCCGGAAGGCCTGTCAATAATCAGCAATGCAGCCTACAGGAACGGGGTCGATCTCTATATTCCGGCCACCCTGCACGAGTCTATTATCAAACGCTCGGAAATCTTCAGGGAGGCAGACATCAAGCTCCTGATAAATATCGGGGGAAATGAGACAGCTCTCGGAAATTGCACCCATTCCACCACAATACCGAACGGGCTCCAGCATGGGATGACCTGGTGCAACGACTGGGACAGGGGCCTGATCTCAATATTGAATGAGTCCGGCATCCCGTTTATCAACATGCTTGATATCAAAGATCTGGCCAGCAGATATGGAATGGCTGTCTCCCCTGGAAAAGAATACTCAGCATCAACAAACCTGTATAATACCACTATCACAAATAAAATACTCCTCGCAATCGTCCTGGCAGCCTCCCTTATACCATTGTTTTTTTTGATAAGGAGATCATGATGATAAGGCAATTGAATAAACTAATTAAAAACATTAAACATTAAACATGAAGATATAGAATGAAATAAGATTGAATATTTTTTAACCATTATCCCTAAACTAAATCATGCTAGTATGAAAAAAACACTTCTTTTATTTGCCATTTTGGCCTTCACCGGCATACAGGTGTTTGGTCAAAGAGTGGTTACGGGAAAAGTTACGGATCCTGATGGCAATCCGTTACCTTTTCTGACAGTGTCAGTCAAGGGAACGACGACAGGTACTGTAACAAATGATCAGGGGACGTATTCGATTACCGTTCCCGAAGGACATGATGTCCTTTCGTTCTCCTTCATAGGTATGGAACCGCAGGAGGTAAAGATCACAGGTAGTGTTCTCGACCTTGTAATGCAGCCAAGTGCCTATGCCCTGGGAGATGTTGTTGTCACTGCTCTCGGCATAACAAGGGAGAAAAAGGCTCTTGGTTATACCGTTCAGGAGGTGACAGGAACGGAGCTGAACAAAAGAGGCAACAGTGATATTGTCTCTTCTCTTGCTGCAAAAGCGGCAGGCCTACAGGTGACAAGCTCCTCGAGCAACGCCGGAGCCTCCTCTTATATGACAATCAGGGGTGCTGCCTCTCTGACAGGAAACAACCAGCCGTTGTTCGTTATCGACGGTATGCCAATGAGCACTGAGCCATCCTATCGTGGAAGCACGGGCCAGTCAGGGGTCTACTCATCTTCGAGAAGTATAGACCTTAACCCTGATGATATAGCATCGGTTACGGTACTGAAAGGTGGAGCGGCTACAGCCCTCTACGGCCTCCAGGCTTCAAACGGTGTTATTGTCATTACCACGAAAAAGGGACCACAGGATCAGAAGATGAAGGTGAGCATTCACTCTTCGGTAGGGATAAAGGAACTTGGCAGGCACATAGAACTCCAGAACGAATACGGGCAGGGACTGAATGGTGGCTGGAGGAGCAAATACAACGGGGCATGGGGACCAAAACTTGATACCTGCAGCTATTCACTCGACCCGGCACTGTGGCAAAACCCACTGCTTGACGTTGACGGTGCTATAGTCAGCAACAACAGCACCTACGTACCCTCCAATACCGGTGAACCGGTCAGGACATATGACCAGTTTGACTTTTTCCAGACAGGCATATCCTATAATAACAATGTGAGCATTGAAGCCGGGAACAAGAACTCATCCTATTTCTTCTCCATAGGCAATCTCAATGAGGAGGGAATTGTTCCGAACAATACCTTCGGAAGACTGACGATCAGGCTGAATGCCGACACCAAACTCACACAGAAGATCACGACAGGTACAAATGTGATGTATGCACACACCACCAACAACCTGATTCGTGAAGGAGGAACAAGTTCGGGTATCGGGATAGGATTGTACAGAACACCGGCTACCTTCAATAATGCTGCCGGTTATATGCTTCCTGACGGGACCCAGCGTACATACACAGGTGTCAACGGCACCTACAACAACCCTTACTGGACCGTCAATGAACAGTTCTTCAAAGACCTGAATGACAGGTTCGTGGGAAGTACCTTCCTTAAAGCAGAGTTGCTCGACTGGCTTACCATCTCCTATAATATAGGCGTCGACTGGTATGTAAGAAGATTCCAGGATGTCTATAACTGGAACAGTGTCGGCCACAGGGATGGTTACCTGAGGGAGAGATCTGAATTCCATTCGCTCTTCAATTCCGACCTGATAGTCAACATTAACAAGAAGATCAGCAGTGATATCGGGTTCAACCTTAACCTGGGCCAGAACATGTTCCAGAAGGATTACAGGTACCTCACAGGTTATACCGATGATCTCTCAATACCTGAATTGTATAACCTTGATAATACAAGTAAGCAGACAGCAGGAAATGGTGCAACCAGTTACCGTACCGCGGCAGTCTATGCCGATCTGAGCATCGACTTCAGGAATATGCTTTACCTGGGTGCAACGCTTAGAAACGAATGGTCAACCACCATGCCCGAAGATAACCTCTCAGCCCTGTTCCCCTCATTCAGTGCATCATTCATACTGACTGAACTGGCTCCGCTGAATCACAACAAGATACTATCTTTCGGAAAGATAAGGGCTTCATGGGGTAAGACAGCCAACATTGCTGACCCGTATATGACTTCATCTTACTACGGTTCAGGAAGTGCCGATGACTATTACACTGCAGGTATCTCTTTCCCATTCCTGGGTGTATCAGGATACACTGTAGGCAATACGGTCGGAAACCCGAACCTGAGGCATGAGACACAGACAGCTTTCGAGGTGGGAACAGAGTTGAAATTCCTGCAGGACAGGCTGGGAATCGATTTCTCCTATTTTAACAACAAGAATATCGATCTTCTGCTTTCAGTGCCTATTGCTGCCTCCTCGGGATTTTCTTCATCTTACATGAATGCAGCATCGATGGAGAGCAAGGGGATAGAGCTCAGTGTATCAGCCATGCCTGTTAAAACCAAGAACTTCACCTGGGACATAAGGGCAAACTTCACAAAGATGAAGAACCCTGTTACCGCCCTGGCAAAAGATATAGATTATGTCCTGCTTAACGGTGACACCAAGGCACAGATAAATGCTGCCGTAGGTTATGACTATGCAACAATATTCGGCTTTGACTGGTGGAGAGATGCCGACGGGAATATACTCATCAACGACGACCCGACAGACTCTCATCCTGACGGATTCCCATGGACCAATAATACAAAGACAGTTGCCCTCGGCAAAGTCAGTCCCGACTGGACCATGAACATCTATAATACCTTCACTTACAAAGGTTTCTCTCTTACCGCGCTTGTTGACATCAAAAAAGGCGGATATGTTAATAACGGAACCCGCTTCAACCTCAACTACTATGGCCAGACCGTCGAGACACTTGACAGAAACACACCGACTGTCTTTGAAGGCGTCTACGGACACCTCGATGCAAGCGGCAATGTTGTATCTGCCGGTGTGGAGAATACCACCGAGGTTATCAAGGATCAGTCATGGTACAGGGGTGAAAACAGCTTCACCAGCGGTGGAGCGGCTACGCAGGCTGTTGAAGATGCAAGCTGGGTGAAACTCAGGGAAATAACTCTCTCTTATGTCTTTGGCAATGACATCCTGTCGAAGATAAAACTGAAGGGACTGGAGCTCTATGCAACCGGTAATAACCTGATTGTTTCCACTCCTTATAAAGGCGGAGACCCCGAGGTAAGTGTTTATGGCGCCACAAACGGACAGGGATTTGACTATTTTGCCAGCCCTGGTGTGAAATCATATATTTTTGGCGTAAAACTATCATTCTAAGCTGTTCAAGGAACTAAAAAAATATGCAAATGAAGAGTTTATATAAATCGAATATTGCAATACTGGCAATATTTCTCCTGTTTTTCACGGGATGTGAAAAATGGATAGATACGGACATGAACATCGATCCGGATGTGCCCTCTGATGTTCCGATGGATCTGCTTGTTCCTACCATGGAGCTGTCAATGTCATACCAGATAGGCGGTATCAGAGCCGTTAAAACGACCAATATCTATATGCAGTACCTCAATGGCGTTGCCAGGCAGTCATACGGTGAATCAAACTATATTCTTTCAACCACTGACGTTGATGATCTCTGGAGGAGAATGTACTATCAACCTATGATGGATGCCAGCAAACTCATTCAGAAGGCCGCTGAGCAGAACTCTCCGCATTATGCAGGTGTTGCAAAGGTGTGCATGGCACTATGCCTGGGAACTATGACCAACCTTTTTGGTGATATCCCCTATTCAGAAGCCTTCATGGGTGACCTTGGAGTCCTGAAGCCGGTCTTTGACTCCCAGGAGGATATCTATAATACAATCGAGGATCTTCTTGATGAGGCCATTATCGACCTTAGCTCTACGCAGAACACCATGGCGCTGGCCGGTGACATGATCTTCTCCAACAACCGGACATCATGGACCAAAGCTGCCTACGCTCTCAAGGCAAGGTATGCACTCAACAGGGGTGATTATGCAAATGCACGGTCATACGCGGGCAATGCCTTCTCTGCGACAGATAAATTTGAGTTGACCTTCGGTACTGCCAATACCGAAGCAGGGCCGATATATCAGTATGCGACAGTTTCGTCATACAAGAATGACATAAAGATGTGTTCGACCTTTATTGACAAACTGAATGCTACCACTGACCCCAGGCGCTCTTTCTATGCAAAGACTGTCGGGGGAGCCTATGTAGGAAGCACACCAGGGTCAGAGGAGACGAATGCCTCAGGACTGGGTACATACAATAATTCAGCTTCTGCCCCTGTCGTTCTCAGCTCATACCCGGAGATGCAGTTTATAATAGCCGAGTGCCTGCTGAGACAGGCAGTACCGGACAGTGATGCTGCCGCTGAAGCATACAAAACAGCTGTGGCAGCGTCGGTTCTTGCAGTTACTGGAGCCGATAATACCGCCTGGCTTGATGCAAATATCAATATTGAAACAGGCGCAACCATCACTCTTGAGAAAATTATCGAGCAGAAATACCTGGCAATGTATTCAACTGTTGTTCCCTACGATGATTACAGGAGGACAGGATACCCGGCACTCACCCCTGTGGCAGGAGCCGGTGCTATCCCGGAGAGATTTCCTTATCCTCAGACAGAAATCTCCTATAACTCAAACTGTCCTGTAGTAACCAGTACAAGCCAGAAACTCTGGATATTCGAATAGATGGGCTTAATACCTGCCCTGACTGAATATATTTTAGACTTTTAGACCAGATTATCTATCCCGGGAAGAAAATCATAACATAGTAATGAATTTTCTTCCCGGTTTTTTTATGTCGTATAATCCTGATTTGCATCGGCACATTTAATATAATATCTGTAAAAAACTTAAGTACCACATGTCATTATGAATAAGGTAATTGCCTTTCTCTTAGTGATTTCAGTCTCCTGGTGCCACAACATGAAAATGAGTGCACAGGAGCCAACTGACCCGGGCAGCCTTTCCGGAAGGAAGGAAATCACTCTTGTTATCACAGACTCAGGTCTCGGGGGCATATCAGTCATGGAGGATATTGCTGTTAAACTGAAAGAATCCGGATGCTATAAAAAAGTAAACCTGGTATTTGTAAATGCCCTTTTTGATGAGAACACCGGCTACAACTCTTTTCAGACAAAGAAAGAAAAGACCGCGATGTTTGACAGGGTCCTGACAGCGATTGACAACAGATACCATCCTGATGCCATTCTCATTGGCTGCAATACCCTTTCCGTTATCTATGACGAAACAGCTTTTTCCGGTTTGTCAAAAACGCCGGTCATAGGAATTGTTGAAGCCGGTATCGGGCTGATCAGCAACAGGCTGAAAGCAGACCCCTTGTCCAGGGTGATAATCTTTGGAACTGAGACCACCATCGAAGAAGACAGTCACAGGGAGGGTTTATTGAAGCTTGGCATCGATGGGGAGAGGATAGTCACCAAAGCATGCCCCCAGCTTCAGTCTTATATTGAACAGGACCCGGCATCAGAACAGACAGAAATGCTTATTTCTGTGTACATTAACGAAGCCCTGGAGGAGTTGGAGAGCAATGACGGAAGTGTTTACCTAAGCCTCAATTGCAGCCATTTCGGGTATTCGGAGAAGCTATGGATGAAAGCGGCCGGGGAGACATCGTTCAGGATAGGCGGAATACTCGATCCAAACAGCTCCATGGGCGATATTATAACAGAACAGAAGTGCCACGGCAGAAAAAACCATACCAGGTTCTCATTCCTTGTTATTTCCAGGGTAAAAATGCCCAATGCTGCAACAATAGCCGGTTACTTTGAGGAGAGCTCTCCCGAAATTGCCGATGCCCTGAGGAACTACAAACTTATTCCGGACCTTTTCTAAGAAAGAAAAACCGGTCCTGACACATGTATAAACAAAGTAAGCTTTTCCCTTTTGTCGCGAATGACTAAGTTTACATCATAAAGAAAGATATTGAGA
>QKGI01000123.1 GCA_003250475.1 Bacteroidota bacterium
CCCGATCCTTACCGACCAGTACGAACCGAGCTGGTTGAACCAGGTAAGCCTTATGCTCGTTGCTTTCTGGCGTTCGAGGTCCGGAATTATGTCATACGGTTCATCGGGGGCTGTGCCCGTTCCAAGGGTTAGCTGCAGGAAGTCGGTCGTACCCATATAGCGTCTTGCATTAACAAATACCGAGGTTGTCACGCCAATATCCTTAAAGTGGAAATAACCTCTGCCCGAGAACCACCAGTTTCCAAGGTATTTTTCAAGTGAGAGCGTACCCAGGTAGATGCTCTTGTCAAAATAGTAGTAGTTGGCACCGAACGAGAGGGCCCAACCATGTGGAAATGACTGCCATAGCTCCAGGGCTGCCCTGTGGCGGGGGAACCAGTTGCCGGGGCTGAAGGCATAGGCCACGTAGGCATAGTTGGTAGCAGTAAGCTCCGGCCACGCTTCAGCGGCAAACTGGAAGTCATTGCCTGTGATATCGGGCGTTGTGCCCAGCCGGATATGACCCAGGTTAGCCGTTGCCACAGCTGTGCCCCATGAAAAGCGGTGTCCGGCACCCAGGCTGAACACCTGCCAGAGCCTGTCATGCGGCTCCCCGTAGGTATCAAAAAGATAACCGCCTCTTATGTCTGTCGGAGCCGTATTCTGCAGCGACCTGTCGCGTGACCAGCGTCTTATATCCCGAAGGGCTTCCCCGGCGTCTGCATTGTCGGGCTCCCTCTTCAGAAGCGTATCTATCACAGCGGCACCCTCATCATAAAGACCCTGCCAGGCAAGTATCCTGCCCAGGAGAACACGTGCATCCCCATAACCGGGGTACTGTTTCACCAGCGCACGGGCGGCAGGTTCCGCCTCGGTATAATTACCAGCCAGTGCCAGTGTCCTGATCCTGGCATATTCCTGCTCCGGATCGGTCACCCCCTGGGCGCACAGACTGCCTTCAGTCATCACCATGATGACCGCTATCATAAGAAATGATATGTAACTAAAGCGCTGCATACCTCATACAACAGTTACTGCGTCCTTAATCTTACGTATCAGGTCGTCAGGGTCAAATGGCTTGGTGATATATCCGCTGACCTTCATCTCGCCCGCCTGACGCTGTATCTGAGGGTCACTGAAAGCAGAGACAATAAGTACCGGCGTCTGTTTTTTCAGCTCCGTCCTCAGAAACCTGATCACCTCCAGTCCGCTGTGATAAGGGAGATGTATGTCAACAATGACAAGATCAAAATCCGTCTTACGGAGCATATCAATTGCCAGGTTGCCATCAAGTACTGACACCGGGTCATATCCCTCACGCTCAAGGACAACGGAGATGGCTTTCAAAGCCAGCTGATTATCTTCACAGATAAGTATCTTAATCATATCTAAACTTTCCTTCCAAGCAGCCAGGCTAAAAATGCTTAATTCCTGACAGTGTTAAATATTGTTATCAAAAATGAGTGTTTTTATCCTTCATTCAAAGAAAAGAACATGCCTTTTTGACCTTTGTTGATAAATCGTTGATAAGCTACAATCATGCTAAGGCTAAAAAAAATCAGAGTTCCTTTATCCTTATGTTACGGAACCTGACTACAGAGCCATGCCCCAGGAAACCGATGTATCCACTGCTGTTTTTCAGCCCCGGATGCTCTTTACCGTCTAAAGTTCCTTTTTCTGTCGCCCCGGCAATGTCTCCGTCAACTATCACTGCACCGTTAAGCACCACCCTGATCCTTGTTCCGTTCACCGTCACCTCCTCATAGTTCCATTCACCGACAGGCCTGAGGAACCCTCTCCGGGCAGGTATGATACCATATACCGAACCGTGGTACTGATATGGCTCCAGCCCGGCATAGATTGAAGCGGTGTTGTCAAGTATCTGCAGTTCCATCCCCACATACGCTGCGTCTCCTTCTGCCGGTGTCCGGATGCCCAGGCCGTTATTGGCCCCGGGTGTCAGCTGAAACTCAAAACGGAAGATGAAATCCGAGTATTCACTTCCCGTATAGAGGTTTCCGCCATGGCCTTCCCCGGGTTTTATTACTATCATCCCGTCTTCAGCCGTATATGAAACCTTATCACCTGTCCATCCATCCAGGTTTTTCCCGTTGAAAAGTGCAACGAATCCTTCATCTATCTCCTTCTGCGTCAGGTTGTATTCCGATGTTTTGATCTCACGTATGAAAATATCCCTGAAACTCAGGTCTGTCCCATGCGCCTGAAGCTCAACCGGGCCCCTGGGAAAGATGCGTATGCTCCTGTCCCAGTAGTTCTCCATGATGACATTGTCTGTCACCATTTCACCGTTGAGCCAGACGGTAACCCTCTCCCCGGTCATGAGGATATGGAATGTGTTCCACTCGCCGACCGGGTTATCAGCTACCGTTAAAGGAGCGGATGGGTTACCGGTGTTATTATAAAGCCCTCCAGAGCCTATGCCGGCACCTTCACCTGTTTGTGAGGCATCCCATATCTGGACCTGTGGTGTTCCGCGCAGGTATATCCCGCTGTCCCCACCTTTGTTTATACGCCAGTCGATATACATCTCGAAATCGCCATATTCCTTCACGCTGCATATATTTTCGCCGCTGCCGTTGAAGCATATCATGCCGTCCCTTACGCTCCAGTTCTCGCGCAGCTTACTGTCGGCTTCCTTCTGCCTGGCAGCCCGCTCGCCGGGTTTCATGGCAGCCCTTGTCAGGGGATTACCCACCAGTCCCTGCCACCCTGAAAGATCCTTCCCATTAAACATTGACTCGAAGACCTCATCTTCAGGCAGTTTCATGGAAGCGGCAGCTGCTGCAGCCTGTGAGCCCTCCTCCGTTGATGGGTCATCATAGTATGACAGGAGGAACAACTGCGCAGACCGGGTCTTCAGTGATGCAATAAGATCTATCAATGCACTCTTTGCATCAGGGGCCGCTGCATATGGTGCAATGTCCTTGAACATCAGCAGCTTCCTCTCCGGTGTCACCGGGGCTACCGAGACCATCCTGAGATAAGCGTCAAAAGCCGGCCTGCCGAAGGTTTTGTTTCCAGATGCACAGATATCACGCAGCACTCTGGTTGCGCTATGATCAATCCAGTGAGACAGTGCGTCGAAGCAGGCATCCCGTGTTATGGCATCGCCGTTCTCAAACTCATAAGCAACTCTCTTAAGTGCCTTCTCTCCCCCTGTGACGGCCAGAAGCGGGATCAGCCTGAGCCTGTCACTGCTTTTTCCCAGGGCATCCAGGATAGCATCTGACCTCTCCGACGGCTCCCGGCACCGCATGGCAGCACTGACCAGTGCTCTCTCCAGCACGGCATCTTCAGCCTTACCCTCTGCCTGCCCGAGAAGTGAGATGATCTTCTCCTGGTCTTCACATGAGGCCAGTGCTGCCATTGAGGTGATGGCTGCTGCCCTTACAGCAATATCTTCCGAGCCGGTATATGGAAAGACCGTCTGAAAATATCTTTCATCTCCTGACCACGACAGAAGCTGTATGAGTGTAACTGTTCCAAGCCCTTCTGATCCTGGCAGTCTCTCTGCTACCTTTTTTAGTCCTGTGCTGTCAAGGATTGTCGTCAGGGCACCTGCGGCAGCACGGTGACCTGCCTCACTGTCATTCATGAGTAGCCAATCCAGGATGGGTTCCACTGCTTCCGCCCCCTTCAGTTTTGCCAGTGCCGAGACAGCCTCACCTGCTATGACCGGTGAAGGGTCCTGCATTGCCCTGGTCATGAGCGGCACGGCCAGATCATCCCCGCGTTCACCGAGCATAAAGAGTATCTCCGGTTTAGCCACGGTACTTACCCTGGCGTACCTGCTGATCCATTTCTGTGTTATTTCGCTGCCCGGCATGGCGGTCGCAAGTCTCAGCGCTCCTCCGCGAATAGCCACATCCGGATCGTCGGCAGCCTCAAGGAGCATCCTGATGGCATTACGTCCGACCACCTCCGTTACCACACTCATGGCAGCCAGCCTCTGGTTGGCAGTCGCCTGGGTGTTGCTTGCTGCGATAACCTGGTCGGTTATCTTTTCCATACCTTTGATATTACCTGCAAGACCTATGTTTCTTGCATAAAGGAGAAGAGACTGCACAGCACCCGTGGGTTCCCACCTGAAAGATGCCGCAGCAGCGGAAGCCAGCAGTGTCTTCTCAGCCAGCGGATCACCTGTTGAAGCCATGGCATAGAGGGCTGCTGCCCTCTCGGGTATAGTGCCTTTCATGTTCCATGTGATGTAACCTGCAATATCTCCCGTATAACGTTTCCCGGCCAGGGCTGTCATTACCTGTGCTGCACACGGGCAGGGATCATTACCCAGGAGAGACACCAACGCACTGACAGCATCAGCATTTCCAACTGACTGCAGGGCCATAACGGCGTCATCACACATCTCTGCACTGCCAGCATATTTGCTCAGGGCCTTAACGGCTTCGTCACTGCCGATAAGATTAAGCTGCCGCATGAAGAAGGACCGTACCTCCCTGTCCGATGCATTATCCATGAAGGTGATACATTGCTTCTCCCATGTTTTCTTCCTGCTGTTATCCCTGTCTCCCGAGAGGTGTGCCGTAAGTGAATATACGGCATATCTTGCCCTTAAATCATCTCCCGTGCCTGCGGGCACCACCTGGTTGCAGATCATGGCCCTGCCCTCATCTCCAAGCGAATACATCTCTTCCATGAGTTGAGAGGTAAGCTCCATGCTTTCAGCGGGCAGGCGGGCAAGCAGATCAGCAACCTTTGTTTCAACGGTCCTTACATCCTGCCCGAGAATCGGCACGCCGGATATCAAGACAGCCATAACAGTCAAAAGCGCTCTGACTCTGTTCATTATTTTTGTTTTTAATATTTTCACATGTGCCATTCACCTCTCATAGGCTGGTCTATGAGGGCATTGGCTGCGTCGTCATCAATAAACAGCTGGTTCACAGGATCAAACTTCAGGTCTCTTCCCAGCCTCAATGCTACCACCCCCATATTCACTATGTTGCATGACCTGTGACCGTTTTCCTCATTGAGGGCAAATGGTCTTCTTGTCTTAACCGACTCGGTAAACAGGGTTATCTGAGGCTCAGGGTCAGGCAGCTCATTGAGAAGGGCTGCAAGATCGGGTATGTCAGATCTGAAACCCTTGAAAATCTTACCTCCCGGGCCTTCGATATAAGCTGCATCCCTGTCACGGTTCTCTCCATCAAGGATTATCTGGCATCCGTCGTCATAAGTATAGGTTATTCTTCTCCATGATCCCACTGCATCATAATGCTGCTGAGGGGCATCAATCTCTACCGAGACAGGACTGGTATCATCCTTGCCAAGGAGATACTGCACGGGATCGATATAATGCTGTCCCATGTCGCCCAGTCCGCCGCCGTCATAGTCCCAGTAGCCGCGGAAGTTTTCATGCACCCTCAGGCTGTTGTAGGGCTTAAAGGGTGCCGGTCCCAGCCAGAAGTCATAGTCGAGGTCTGCAGGCACCGGCTCAGGAACCAGGTCGGTCTTTCCGCTCCAGTAGAATTTCCAGTTATAACCGGTAATGCCGCTTATTGTTACCTTAAGCGGCCATCCGAGCACTCCGCTGCTGACTATCTTTTTCAGCGGCTTGACTGTTGTACCAAGGCCATAAAACTGGCCCGTAAACCTGAACCATGTGTTCAGCCTGAACATCCTTCCGTTAGCCTTAATGGCTTCGACAAGTCTCTTCCCCTCACCAATGGTACGTGTCATGGGCTTCTCGCACCATATGTCCTTACCGGCCTCAGCAGCCATCCTTGCTATAATACCGTGCCAGTGCGGAGGAGTGGCTATATGAACAATATCGATATCCGGCCTGGCAATAAGCTCCCGGAAATCATGGTATCCCGTGACTCCGTTGCCGGCCTTCGCAAGCGCTCTTCTGAGATGGGAGGCATCAACATCACACACCGCAAGAAGGCGGGTATTTTCATATCCGAAATGGCCCAGGCCCATCCCGCCTACCCCAATAATACCTTTGGTGAGCTGCTCGCTCGGTGGCTGGTAACCGTTACCCCCGAGAACATGCCGGGGAACAATTGTCAGACCAAAACCTGCCGCAGCGGATTTGATGATAAAACCACGCCGGCTGACTTTTCCATTATCCATAATTTGTAAGTTCCATTGACCGGTAAATATATATAATTGACCTCACTAAACAGTGAGAATTAGGATGCTAACTATGAACAAGTAACTAACCGGAAGACAGATTGCAGGCCTGTCCCGGCACCCTCAGGAAGAATTTTATATTCTCTGACATAAATGGTTTGATTTGCTAATTCTTTTTTGCATTTTTAGTACCAGAATCTTCTGTTAACCTAAAAATGTGAACCCCATGAAAAAAGTCGTTGTGCTGTTGCTTGCATGCCTGGCAGTCATGCCATTAAAATCTCAGGATTATATCAGGTTCGGCAAGATTGATCCAGCATACCTTACAATGGAAAATTGTTCGTTCGACTCCTCTGCAACTGCTTTTTTCATTTTCAATGAGCAGACGTGTATTACCAGCTATTACAAGACCTCTGCCAACTACGGCACTGACGGCAGGCTGATTGATGGTCCTGAATACCACAACAGGATACATATCCACAGGGCAATCAAGATCCTTGATAACAATGCCACAGACTGGGGAAACTTCTCCTTTGTGTTCTATACCAAAAGCGAAAAGATCGAGTCTTTCAAAGGCTATACCTACAACATGGAGAATAATAAGCTCGTCAAGACCAAGCTTGAGCGTAACCAGGTCATATACGAAGACATAAGCCCGAAACGGCAACGTATAAAGATCAGTATGCCACAGGTTAAAAAGGGTTCAGTTGTGGAACTTGAACTCAACATCGCTTCAGAGAACTTTTACTCCCTTGGTCCATGGCCTCTGCAGTTTACCATACCGGTCGAGAAAAACATCCTTGTCGTCAAAATGTTCGACTATTATCACTACAACAGGATTGCCAAAGGATATTTCAGTATTGATCCGAAATACTCCAACTCAACAATTACTGTCCCGCTCAGCATTGTTGAACAGAATTTCAACGGTAGAAGCAGGACCGACTCCAAAATCACCTATGTGGAAAGAGTAGAGGAATACTACCTGGATAACGTTCCGGCATTTCCCATAGAATCCTATCTCACCACTCCTGACAACTACCTGGCCAGTATGAGGTTCGAACTGGCATTTACCAAGTTTCCGAATTCTCCGGAGAAACATTATAACAGCTCCTGGGAATCGCTGACGGAGGTACTGCTTAACGAGACCAAGTTCGGCCAGCAACTCAAGAATACCGGGTTCCTTACAGATCTTGCAAGGGAACTCCAGGCTAAATCACCTGATCAGCTGACACTCGTAAATGAGTGTTTTGAGACTATCCGTGACAGGACAGCGTGTAACAATAAAGTGGGTGTCTTTTGTGAAAAAGGCATACGTGACGTTTTTAAAACCGGTGAGGGGGATGTCCAGAGCATCAACCTGTTGCTCACAGCCCTGTTAAGGGAAGCCGGCATAAGGGCATGGCCTGTGATACTCAGCACCAGGGGGAACGGCCTGATACAGCCTATCTATCCGTCGATAGATGACTTCAATTATGTGATCTGCATGGCAGAAGTCGACGGGAAAAAGCTGACGATGGATGCCTCGGACAAATACCTTACAATAAATCTCCTTGACCCTATCTGCCTGAACGACAAGGGACGAATTATTGACAAAACAGAGACGGGATGGATTGAACTTACCAATCCGGAAAACTCATACAAACATACATCCCAGTGGGATGTGGAATTCAGAGAAGATGGTGTTGCAATGGCAAAGGTAACGGAGACCTATGAAGACATTGCGGCATACAGGCAGCGTGACCGTATCAGGGACCAGGGCAGCTTTGAAAAGTACATTGAGAACATCAACCACCCGGATAACGGCTTAACCATCACAGCCTCTGCAGTTGAAAACCAGGAGGATCTGACCCGGCCACTGATGCAGAAGCTGGAGATGGAACTGGATAAAGGATACCAGCAGGGCGAACTCTATATCTTCCTTCCCCTGTTCACCGAAGTAATGAGTGAGAACCCTTTCAAGCTCAAGAAGAGAGAGTATCCTGTGGAATTCAATTATCCTGTCAGCGAAAAGGTACTTATCAGAACAAAGATTCCGGATGGTTATAAGGTTGAGAGCCTTCCTCCGAACAAGACATATACTATGCAGGGTGGCGCGGCGATTTACGGGTTCAAGGTAACTGCCGGGGATAACGAAATCGTGGCTGAATATGACTTCCGGATGAACAGGATGCTCTTCCCGGCAAATGAATATGAGAGCCTGAAAGAGTTCTACAGGGTCGTTGCCGAGAGCCAGAATGAGAGTGTCGTTCTTCAGAGATCTGCAGAATGAAAATCACTGTGACCGTCTTTATGGCCTTCGTTGCCATCCAGTCTGTTTTCGGGAGGTACGGCAGCGATCCCGGACTTTCCCTTACTGACAATGCCAATGCAGTAATCGATGAATGCCATATCACCTATGAAGTCCGGTCAGCAACCGATATACGCAAAACGACAGTCTACAAAGCTACTGTTCTCAACCAGAGCGGAAGGAGCTATGGCAGAGTAAGTACTGTCATAGGTAGCCAGAGCAGGATTGCCGGTTTCACTGGCACCGTCCTTAATGCTGACGGATCGCAGTATGACAGGATAAAGATGTCAGATCTGAAGAATGTGCCCTCGTATCCGGACTTCATTTTTGCAAGTGAAGACAGGCTGTATTACTATGAGCCGGCAATTAAAAACTATCCTTACACCCTCACATATGAAATGGTTGTCAATTATTCTGGCCTGATGTCGTTTGAAACATGGCTTCCTGTTGACAACCTGCAACTGGCATGTGACACGGCATCCTATACAATAATCTACCCTGACGGCTATGAGATCAGGTACAGGAGTTTTAACATTCCTGACGAACCGTCAATAAGAAAAATTGACGGGAACCGGTCTCTCATCTCATGGGGTATCAATGACTTTGCAGCGATAGAGCTCCGGAATTTCATTCCCTCCCCGGAAACCTTCCTGCCATGTCTTATGGTAATGCCGCAGAAGTTTTGTTATGAGGATCATGAAGGAGAGTTTTCGGATGCAAAGTCATATGGCGCATGGGTCTCAAGCCTGCTCAGGGACAGGGATATGCTGAACCCTGACATCAAAGCGCGTATATCTGAACTTACTGCAGGAGAACAGGGGTTAAAGGAGAAAGTGAGCACCGTCTATAGATTCCTGCAGGAGAACACACGTTATGTGGCAGTGAACTTTGGCATCGGAGGCATGCAGCCTGCTCCTGCAGACAAGGTATCGCAATACGGGTACGGCGACTGCAAGGGGCTCTCAAACTATATGAAGTCTCTTCTTGCTTCACTGGGCATCAAGTCATATTATACCGAGATAGGCAACGGAAGAAAAAAGATCACCTATGAAGACTTCACCTACCTGCAGACCAACCATGTGATCTTGTGTGTACCTGACGGGAATGACACTATCTGGCTGGAATGCACCAATCCCTATTACAATGCCGGTTATCCGGGTTATTCAAACAGTAACAGGAGAGCTTTGCTTGTCACGGAAGAGGGCGGTCTCCTTGTAAATACTCCCAGAGCCGACTCCTCCAACAGCTACAGGAGGGCTAAATATGAGCTCATGATCAAGGCCGACGGAAGTTCTGAATACAAAATCGTAACAGACGCTACAGGACAGTATTATGAGGAATTGCTGTATCTTGATCATTCAACCAGGGATGAAGCAATAAGATATCTCTACCGTGAAATGCCATTAAAAAACCATACTATCACAACCTATGGCATATCACCTGACACAAGCCGGCTGGCGGCCCTGAATGCCACTATTGAGGGAACTCTTAATAAATACTGCACGGTTGCAGGGAACAGGCTTATCGTTCCTTTAATTCCATACAAAATGTTTGGTTATGTACCGAAGCTGGAACCGGATAGGAAAGCCGGGATATGGATTTACGAACAGACAGCATGCAGTGATACAATCAGGATTAAAATACCCGAAGGATATAAGGCTTCTATACTTGATGAGACAAAGGAATTCTCAAACGAGATCGGCAGGTACAGGCAATATGTAAGCTCTGACGGATCCGGTCTGCTTGTGATACGCGATGTTGTCATCCCTGCAGGTAATTATCCTGCCGGATACAAAGACAAGGTGACAGAATTCTACAAAAAGTGCCACAACCTGGAAACAATATCAGCCATGTGTGAACGTGTGCAGTAAGTCGTATGACTTACCTGCACACATCTGGCTGTATCATCAGTTCAGGTCTTCAGGAACTTTATAAAGTTTCCTCAGATCATCGAGCTTTTTCCTGAGCTTCTTTTCCACCTTATCATATGCAGGATCATCAATAAGGTTATGCATCTCATGGACGTCGGCCTGGAGATCGTACAGTTCCCACTTGTCAATGTCGTTATAGAAATGTATGAGCTTATACCTGTCGGTGCGTACTCCGTAATGTCTCCTGACGGCATGTTCAGCCGGATACTCGTAATAGTGGTAGTAAAGTGCATTACGCCATTTAACAGGCTTTTTCCCTTCCAGGAGAGGCAGTAGCGATACTCCCTGTATGTCAGAGGGTATCTTAACACCGGCCATGTCCAGGAAGGTCGGGGCAAAGTCAATATTCTGGACCAGCTGGGATATATCGCCATGAGCTTTATAAAAGTCGGGTAGATGCATCATCAGGGGTGTGCGGAAAGACTCCTCATACATGAACCGTTTGTCAAACCATCCGTGCTCTCCCAGGTAAAAGCCCTGGTCGGAGGTATATACCACCAGCGTGTTATGCAGTAACCCGGACGATTCAAGGTAATCCATAAGCCTTCCCGTGTTACGGTCTACCGACTGTATGGTCCTGAGGTAATCTGTCAGGTATCTGTTGAGCTTATAGATGGCCAGCGAGTCTCCCTCCGGACGGTTCGCGAAGAAGGCCCGGCCTATGCTGTCGTACTCTCTTTTCCATGCTCTGAGCTGTTCCGGGGAGAGCCGGTGGTTCAGGTACCACATGAAGTCCTTCTCCGACTGGGTGGCGGAATCACCGTCAGTTCCGAATATCTTCAGGTCAAAAGCCATACGCATATCCTTGATGACACTCATCTCCTGCAGGGAGGCGGCTTCCCTCCCCTCATAATTGTCAAAGTAATTTTCAGGCACAGGAAACTTTGTCCCGTCAAACAGGTCAAAATCGATTGTATCCGGCAGCCAGTTGCGATGAGGGGCTTTGTGATGCACAAGGAGACAGAAAGGCTTGTCAGGGTCTCTCTTCTCAAGCCAGTCAATAGCCATATCAGTGATGATGGTTGTCGCATAGCCTGGCACCCGGTAGGTACGACCCATCTCGATGAAGTCGGGATTATAGTAACTACCCTGCCCGGGAAGGATATTCCAGTAGTCAAATCCCGTGGGGTCACTCTTCAGATGCCACTTGCCAATGACGGCTGTCTCATACCCGGCCTGCTGCAACAGCTTGGGAAAGGTCACCTGTGAGCTGTCAAACCTGTGCCTGTTGTCAAGATGTCCGTTGGCATGACTGTGCTTCCCTGTCAGCAACGCCGCCCTGCTGGGTGCACAGATGGAGTTGCAGACGAAACTGTTACGGAAGATGATTCCTTCATCACCAATACGGTCAAGGTTTGGAGTGCTGTTGATCTCGCTTCCGTAGGCACTGATAGCCTGGTATCCATGATCATCAGTCATGATGAATACAATGTTGGGCTGAACCGGCTCTTGCCTGCCGCATGACCATAACATCAGTGCAATGCCTAATAATAGGGTATTTCTCATCTCAGTCTGATTATTGGTTATTGTTAGTATACTGATAGGGCAAATAATTATCTGTTATATGGCAACGATCTTTTTCCTTATGATGATCCATGAAACGATCAGCAGGTATAGAGTGCATAATAAAAGGACCCCCATGGCTGACACCACTCCTGCGGAATCGCTTACAAGACCCATCAGCGGAGGGATAAGTGCCCCGCCGGAGATGGCCATTATCATGAGACCGGAGATCTCATTGCTTCTGCCGGGAAATTTCTGTACGGTGAGAGAAAAGACCAGGGGAAAAATATTGGCGATACCAAACCCGATGACAAACACAAGTACCCATGCAACAGCCATAGAACCCGCGGGGATAAACATAAACAGGGAAATAGCTGCTATTGAAAGCACGGCACTGTAGAGAAACCCCCTGGTGGACGATAGCCGTGTCAGAATAAGTGCACCGGCAAAAGTGCCGAGCATTCTTCCGAAGAAATAGATACTGCGTCCTGACTGGGCTGTCACCTCCTGGAACCCGAACCTTGTGGTAAGGTACTTTCCGGAGAAGTAGTTGAATCCGACATCTATTCCTACAACGAGGAAGATGGACAGGACCATCATAAGTACATATGAATTACCGAGAAGCTTAAAGGCCGAACCCAGTGATACTCTCTTGTCGGTTACGGCTGTCTCTTCGATCTTCACCGCACCCAGCCACAGAACGTTCAGAAGGGATATTATACCGTAGGCAAGGAAGAGTATCTTCCAGTCGCCAAAGAGGCTTGCAAAGAGAGCTGCCAGCGGCGCTGCCACCATTGAGCCGATTGCCTTTATAAACTGTGAGAGACTGAGAAAACTTGATGCCCTTTTGCCGGGGACAACATCAACCAGCAGGGGGTTGGCTGATACCTGTACGATGGTGTTTCCAATACCCAGCAGTGCAAACCCGATGATGACCATGGCAAAGTTGTAGATAAAAAAGGGAATGAATAATCCCACACCCGTAACTGCCATACCTATATTAAGCATCGTTTTCTTCCCCATCCGGGCCTGGAGTATCCCTATCGGGACTGACAGGATAAAGAACCAGACGAAAGCGGCAAAGGGAATGAGTCCAAGGATAAACTCACTCAGTCCGAGATCTCCTGCAACGCGGTCTTTGCCAATCCCGACCAGGTCGACAAAACTCATCACAAAGGAAGAGAGAAGTACCGGCATCACCAGTCTTGTCTCGATTCTCTTCTCTTTCATATTCTATTTGCTGTTTGGTACTACATCAACGGAAGCGCCGGTTGTACTGCCTTCCAGAATCCTTCATCCAAAAGATAGGCACTACCAAGGAGAGCGGCATCCTCCATCAGTTCTGAGGTAGTAACCTCAGAGCTGCATCCTTCTCTTTGCAGTTCTTTCTCAAGGGCAGGTCCGAAGAGCTTGTATGCATTTGAAATGTTCCCTCCGATAACGAGCATCTCTGCCCCGAATTTAATCAGCCAGGGAGCCAGTAAAGCTCCAAGCCCGGTCCCGAACTCCCTGAACAGGTCAGCCACCCCGGGGTTCCCGTCTGCCTCTGACGCCACCTCTTTCACTCCTTTGGCTACTCTTCCGGTCACTTCATTATACCTGGATGTGAACCACCGTGTTGAGAAGTAGTCATCTGCTATACCATTGCCAACGGGTAGGTGATAAACACATCCCATTTTAGGTACGAGGTCACCTTCCACGACAGGGATACGATCATCCACAAAAGCTGAACCTAACCCTGTCCCCAGTGTGATGGCCATCATTTTCCTGCGTCCTGCAGCCTTGCCAACCCATGCTTCACCAACGGCGAACGAGCTTGCATCATTCATGAACCTCACCCTGCAGTCACACGGTAACCCCAGTCTTGAACTGATAGCTTTTCCCACATTAACCCCGTACAGTTTTTCATATTTCGGGACTCCCCTGATCAGGCAGATGCCGTTAACATAGTCAAATGGCCCGGGCATCGCAAAACCAATCCCCCTGAGATTAAAAATCTGTATACCCTTAAGTACTCTCCTTAAGGTTCCTGTCCATACCTCAAGTATCTCATCGGCTTCTGCCTTGTTATCTACCGGGCTCTCGGCACGTGAGCCCTTAATAATAAGGTGTTGCGTCATATCAACCGCTACAGCGGTTATGTGACCGCCTCCAATATCTACACCGATGGCTATATTCTGAAGTGTTGAGTTCATGTTAAGGTTTCTTTGATTAAGTTTTGAAACGCTGAAAATATCTATTTTCCTAAAGAGTGCAAAACCAAAACAGAGTTTATTCTTAAAAAATAGGAGCAGTCTGAGAAATGTTATAAATTCGTCATGTAAATCCCAATGTTTTTCTAACCATCCAAATTCAAACAACCTTCTGTCATGCCAAAACCCACAAAAGAGAATGCTCTCCTGTACCACAGTCGTGGTCGAAAGGGGAAGGTGGAGGTAATACCCACCAAGCCTTACTGTACTCAATTTGACCTTAGCCTGGCCTATACGCCGGGCGTAGCTTATCCCTGCCTTGAAATAGAAAAGAATCCTGACGATGCGTATTCATATACGGCAAAAGGTAATCTTGTTGCCGTGATATCAAACGGGACAGCCGTCCTGGGACTGGGTGACATAGGAGCTCTGGCCGGCAAACCGGTGATGGAGGGCAAAGGGCTGCTTTTCAAGGTTTTTGCTGATGTTGACGTGTTTGATATTGAGGTTGACGAGAAGGATCCTGACAAATTGATCGAGATATGTGCCAAAATAGCTCCCACCTTCGGAGGTATTAACCTTGAGGACATAAAAGCACCGGAGTGCTTTGAGGTGGAGACCAGGCTCAAGGCCATGCTTGACATCCCGGTATTTCATGATGATCAGCACGGTACTGCGATTATCTCTGCAGCCGGGCTGCTCAATGCTGTCGATATCAACGGCAAGAAGATCTCTGACCTTAAAGTTGTGGTATGCGGTGCCGGGGCCGCTGCCAATTCGTGTTCCCGTCTTTATGTCGCCCTGGGGGTGAAGAGGGAAAACGTTGTCATGGTAGACAGCAAAGGAGTCATTAACAGCAAAAGGACTGATCTGAATAAGTATAAGCAGGAGTGGATCACAGATCGTGACATTAACACCCTTGCGGAGGCTATCGAAGGAGCCGATGTGTTCCTGGGGCTGTCTGTAGCAAACATGCTCACCAAAGAGATGCTGAGCACCATGGCCCCGCAGCCTATTGTCTTCGCCATGGCCAACCCCAACCCTGAGATAAGCTTTGAAGATGCCATGGAGACACGTGATGATCTCATTTTTGCTACCGGCAGATCGGATTATCCCAACCAGATTAACAACGTCCTTGGTTTCCCGTTTATCTTCCGCGGCGCACTGGATGTAAGAGCCACGACCATCAATGAGGAGATGAAGCTGGCCGCCACCCGGGCGCTCGCTGCGCTGGCCAAGGAGCCGGTGCCGGAGCCTGTGCTTAAGGCTTACGGCCTTGAAAGCCTTGAGTTTGGCAGGGAATACATTATTCCCAAGCCTCTTGACCCGAGGCTTATCTCAAGAGTTGCTTCTGCGGTGGCGCAGGCTGCCATGGAAACCGGTGTTGCCCGGTTCAGGATTGAGGACTGGGATGCTTACAGGAACTCACTCGACAAAAGGACTGCCGAACATATCAAGGGGATAGCTGACATCTGCTGTCTCTGATACAGGAAAAACACAAGGGCCGGCAACCATCCGTTGCCGGCCCTCTTAATTACCCTCCTCACTTTATCCACCTGATTGCTGTGACAAACTCTAAAAACACAGCTATATCGTTATTGTTTTATGCCCAGTTTTGTTTCGAACATGGTCATGACCAGAGAAGAGATCTGATCGATGGTAAAACTGTATCTGTTAAGAGTCACGTCAAACAAATAGTCGATTGCCTGAGGCTTACTGTCGAGAAAATCAATTATCAGTTTGTGCCTCTTGGCATCAGTCTCTGCAACATACGCCCCGGCCTTTTCAACAATCATCCCTTTCTTTTTCATCACATTCTGTACCCTCCAGTGCAGAGGAGCCACGAGCCTTACATGCAAGGCATTGACCATGTCATGGGTAATGGCCACCCCGCCTCTCCCAATGATCACTGCATAGCCGTCACGGGCAACGGAGAGAACGACCTCCCTGATAGCCTTTTTGACAGAGCTGTCAGTCACATATGAACCGGAGAAAGCCATAATCATCTGGGATATATCTGTCATCCCCAGCCCCTGATAGTATGTCTCTATCCTCTGGGTGTCGGTTCTCAGTTCATGAGCGGCATGGTAGATTATGTCCTTATCGACCCATTTCCACCTGTTGGTATTATACCTGAGATTGAGCTGTGCAACAAGCTCTGCCGCCACCTCCCTCCCGTCACAACCGGTGAGGCGTGATATTGTGATAACCGGACCGGTCCTGTCGGAAGGCCTGCCAAGCATCTCAGCCCTGTAGCGGGTGTCAAAGTAGTCAAATATCTTTTTCACGGCCAAGGCTTTATCTGCCACAAACAGGGATCATGGCCACTTGGGCTGCAGCAGTTTTAATTCCAACAAAATATAGTAAAAATTTATGAAAAAAGCAAACTGAACGGCAAAAACAGGTAACCGCTGCCCTGTACCTCACAAATATACTTTTCCATGAAGCCGGAATCAGAAGTCCTGATGCTCGGTGCGTCTTATTATTTCGTTCTGAAGATCTTCTCCCAGGTCATTAAAGTAATCGCTGTAACCGGCAACGCGGACAATGAGGTCACGATAGAGTTCGGGGTGTGCCTGGGCCGCACGCAGCGTGTCAGCGCTTACCACATTGAATTGAATGTGATGCCCGTCAAGACTGAAATAACCTCTGATAAGTGCTATAAGCTTCTTCTGATTTTCCTCATCGTCAAAAAACTCCGGTGAGAACTTCTGGTTCAGGAGTGTGCCTCCGGTCCTCAGGTGGTCTATCTTCGCAGCCGAACGTAATACAGCCGTAGGCCCCTGGTGATCAACTCCCTGGGAAGGTGAAATACCTTCCGACAGAGGAACAAAGGCTTTCCTGCCGTCAGGCGTGGCACCTGTGACATTTCCAAAATAGACATGCGAGGTGGTGGGCAGCATATTTATCCGGTGGATCCCCCCCCTGGGTGTCGGCCGGCCGTCAACGGCATCGTGGAACATCTCAAATACGGCGACAGCCTGGGCATCGGCATAGTCATCATCATTTCCATACCTGGGAGTATTATAAATCAGGTCGTACTGCATCTCCTCATAACCATCGAAGTTCTCATTGAGGGCGTCAAGCATGACGCTCCATGTATAGCGTTTCGTGTCATAAATATTGTATCTGACTGAGGTCAGGATGTCGGTTATGCTTCCGAGGCCCACCCCCTGTATATATGTTGTGTTATACCTGGCACCGCCGGCGTTATAGTCTTTGCCCCTGGCAATACAGTCATCAAGCAGAAGTGACAGGAAAGGCACAGGCAGATGTGCTGCAAAGGTCTTCTCTATGACGTTATTACCCCTGATCTTTATATCTGCAAAGTGTCTTATCTGTCTTCTGTAAGCATCCATGAACTCATCAAAAGAGGTAAACAACGAAGGATCCCCGGTACGGAGTCCCACCTGCACACCCGTGCGGGTATCGTAACCGTCGTTCAGAGTAACCTCCAGTATTTTGACAAGGTTAAAATAACCTGTCAGCCAGTAGCATTCAGTCCCGAAAGCACCTGTCTCAACACATCCGGAAGCACCTCCGTTACGTGCATCGACAATGCTCTTTCCCTGCCTGACCAGCTCCCCGATGATAGCCTCGGTGTTAAAGACAGAGGGCTGTCCGAACCCGGTCTTAATGATGTCAAGTGCACTGTGTATAAAGGTATCGGGATTCTTGCGGCTTACCTGTATCATTGAGCTTGGCTGGACAATACGCATCTCCTTTATTACGTCAAGAAGGATGTAGGTCATGCCGTTCACCGCATCGCTGCCGTCCGGCTTCACTCCACCAAGATTAATAAGGCAGAAGTCTGTGTAGGTATTGCTCTCCTGGGCCGTGACGCCCATCTTTGGCGGAGCCGGGTGATTATTGAATTTAACCCAGAAGCAGCCGAGCAGTTCATATGCTTCCCCTGCCGTGAGAGTGCCTTCACTTATGCCTGCAGAATAAAGTGGCCACAGGTGCTGGTCGAGACGACCGGGATTAAATGAGTCCCATGGATTGAGCTCGGTCACCACCCCGAGATGGATAAACCAGTAGTGCTGCAGTATCTCGTGGAAGGTTGAAGGTGCATGAGCTGGCACACGGCGACAGACGGCAGCCATCTTTTTCAGTTCGTCACGCCGTTTTTCATCCTTTTCGCCGGCGGCCATAGTCTCAAGAGCGTCGGCATGCCGTCCGGCATACATCATTATTGCATCACAAGCTATGTCCATCGCCTTCAGCTCCTCGGCGCGTTCAAAGGCTTCAGGATCGCTCCGGAGATCGAGTCCGGCAACAGCTTCCGCTATCTCTCTCTTAAGGTCGAGGAAACCTGTACGGAACATCTTGTACCCCAGCACGGTGTGACCCGGGGCTCTCTGCTCCTGGAACTCGGTGAAGATACCGGCCCTGTAGGCAGCAAGCCACTCCGGCGTCATACGCTCCATTATGCGGTCACGGTTGCTGCGGCCTTCCCAGAAGGGTATGATCTCCTCCCTGTATATACGCCTCACCTCGTCATCAACATGGAACGACACCTTACCGCGGCTGTCGAGTATGTCGAGATCCCGGATAGAATGCAGGCATATCTCCGGATAGGTGGGAGTGGCTTTGGGAGCCGGACCCCTCTCTCCTACGATAAGCTCACCGTCGTTGATGCAGACAGACTTGTGCCTGAGGATATATTCGAACGCGCGGGCTCTCAGTACGGGAGCAGAGAGACCCCGGGCCCCGGCATCTGAATAGAACCGGGTAACCAGCTGCGCCCTCTCGGCAGAGATAGTCTCCCGCGCCTGAAGACTCTGCTCCCTGAGTCTTTTTACTCTTTCAGTCATTTTCATAATAGCTGTATATCTCTTAATTGACATCCGACTGTCGCGCAAAACGGAGGAAGCCGCCGGCACTGCCCGGATCAATGTTGCTGTTAACCGTCATTTGTGTTTCATACATTTATCAGCCTGCCATCAACCACCTTTCTTTACCCGAATACCCAACTGAGCAAACAGCCCGGCATAATCATCTATATGACCGTCCGGGACCTGGCTGGCACCAGCCATGCGGTCAGGCAGTCCGAAACGTCTGTATTTGGAGCTGCCCGTCTTGTGGTATGGCAGGAGATCAATACGCCTCAGGCTCCCGTTATTGCGCTTCCCGATGAACCTCACCAGTCGCTGCATGTAATCCATACCGGCAGTTACTCCCGGGATTACAGGTATCCTCAGTATCACATCCTTACCCTTTTCAATAAGCATGTCCAGATTTGAAATGATAAGTTCATTGCCTACCCCTGTATACTGTTTATGTAACTCATTATCAATATGCTTGATGTCAAAAAGGAACAGGTCGGTAACCGGAAGTACTGATACCAGTGTTTCGCGTGCGGCAAAGCCTGACGTGTCAATTGCAGTATGAATACCATTCTTTTTTAATATAGCAAGGGTCTCAACGAGAAAATCCGGTTGAAGGAGCGGCTCACCCCCCGAGAAAGTGACTCCTCCGCCAGAATGCTCCATGAACACCCTGTCACGCTCCACCATGGCCACGACCTCACCCGGAGTATAATACCTGCCCACTGCCTCTTCAGACCTGAACTCCCTGTCTCCAACCCTGTCAATCCGCTCCACATTCCTAACCTGGGCCGACTTGCCTTCGGGGTTATGGCACCACCAGCAGTCAAGAGGGCAACCTTTCATGAATACAGTCACCCGGATTCCGGGACCGTCATGAATAGCAAATCTTTTTATATTGAATACAAGGCCTTTCATAAGATTATCAGGGAGTGACAATGAGATAATAAAACAATGGGTGGCGGCCAGGGACAGCCGCGGAAGAAAGGCTAGTAATTATAGAACATCAGACAGTGATACAGCCTTCTTCCCAGGCGATTCATCATAAACCTGTGTTCCTGATTGTGCATGTCATTTATTCTTATCACAAAATTACTGAAACTTTCCGGAATTATTAAAATGGCTCTTAAAATCACGTTTTTTACTTTTTCTTAAAATCGTATCTGGCTGATTATGATGTACATATAAAGAATTAACGTTGATTAACACAATATTAACAGAACAATAATGCAGCGATGGGGTGGGTTAACGGTCTTTATACTGAAAACAAGATGGAAAAGGACAGTTCCTCTTTTTTTCACAGGACAGTTAGGTGTTAAACAAAAACGGGTTAGTCATGAAAAGATTTCTTATTAGTATGTTGCTCTTTGCCACTTTGGCTGCGCTGTCGTATGGCAAAGTGGTTGTAAAGGGAGAATCAAACACTCCTTTCGGCGCTTATACCATCGAGATACTGGATCAGCCAATGATGCTTGGTGGCGAAGAGATGAAATGCTATCTCATCAGCTATGAAAACACTCCAATGCAGGCCAAGGTCTTCGTCGACGAAGTGAAAGGCTGTAAAAACTATGTTGTGGTTACAGACGAACTTTCGGTGATGTATACCTGCAACGGCAAGTATTTTGGTGTGAACAAGGTCGGCAAAAAGTACAAAGATGCCGGTCTCAGGACAGATGACGATCACCTTGACAGGGTCGATTACTTCCGTCAGAAACTCATTACACAGGGTGAAACCGCTGAATTTGATGCAACAGCGCTTATAGCATCCTATTTCCCGGCATTAATTGATTAACGCCGGCAGAAGATCTTTTTTTTTCCTTCCTTAATCAGGCCATTCGGCCTGTCTACGATCAGGTTTAGGTTGAAATGAGGGTGTCTCAAAAGGGCACTCTCTTTCTTTAGTTCTCAATAGCAATAATGGTATTACTGTTACTTTCTTTTGCACCTCCAAAAGAAAGTAACCAAAGAAAAAGAGACCGGAAAAGACAACCGCACTCTGTTTGTACGCCCGCTACACGGAGCCATAATGGCTCCACCAAACAGGGTGCGGTTGTCTTTTCCGGTTTGCTTACCCACAGCAGACCCGCTCTTATCCGTCAGGCCTGGATGGCGGCGCTGGTTGCCGGGTCAGAAAGCCTCT